>JBFGUQ010000158.1:0-6167 GCA_041565515.1 Rhodocyclaceae bacterium
GGAGCCATTGAGCACGAAGCGGTCGCCCTTGCGATCGGCGCGCAACTTCATGCTGACGACGTCGGAGCCCGCGTTGGGCTCGGACATCGCCAGGGCGCCGACATGGTCGCCCGAGATCAGCATCGGCAGGTAGTGGCGGCGCTGCGCCTCGGTACCGTTGCGGCGAATCTGGTTGATGCACAGGTTCGAGTGCGCGCCATAGGACAGGCCGACCGAGGCCGAGGCGCGGGAGATCTCCTCCATCGCGATGATGTGCGCCAGGTAGCCCATGTCCGAGCCGCCGTATTCCTCGCTCACGGTCATGCCATGCACGCCGAGGTCGCCGAGCTTCTTCCACAGGTCCGCGGGGAACTCATTGACGCGGTCGATATCGGCCGCACGCGGCGCGATCTCGGCGGCGCAGAAGTCGCGCAGGGTGTCGCGCAGCATCTCCATGGTTTCGCCGAGGTTGAAGTCAAGGCTGGGAATATTCATGCTGTGGTCTCCTCATCCCGTTGTCACGGTGTCTGTCGAATTCGTCTTGGTGCCGTGGGGCGCAATCATGCCCCACGCTCTTTCTTGCCGTGCATGACCATGATGGTCTGCTGCATCAGCGCACACAAGGTCCATTGCTCGTCGCGGATCGCGAACACCTCGGCACGCGTGATGATCAGGGTGCGACCGGGCTTGATGACCTCGCCGCGCGCGACCAGGCGCTGACCGTCGGCCGGCGCCACCAGGTTCATCTTGTACTCCACGGTCAGCACGCTGGCGTCGGCCGGCGTCAGCGTGTTGGCGGCGTAGCCGGCGGCCGAATCGGCGATCATGCCCACCACGCCACCGTGGATGTAGCCATGCTGCTGGGTGATCTCGGCGCGGTGCGCCAGGTGGATCTCCAGATAGCCCGGCTCGATCACCGCGAGCTCCGCCCCGATCAGCGTCATCGCCTGCTGGCGGTCGAAGCTGGCGCGCACGCGTGCGGCGTAGTCGGGATCCTTCGGCTGGAACAGCGGCGTCTCGGGTCGCATGGGTCCTCCTGTCGAGAGACCGTATTGTCCTTGTTTTTACGTTTACGTCAACGTAAAGTAAAAAGCGGGCCCCCGCCCGGGGCGAAGCCACCGGCCTAGCCGATACTCGCCCGGTCGATGCGGCGCACCAGTTCGGCGCGCGCCGCGGCGGCACCCTCGGCATTGTGACCGAGCAGCGCCTGGCACTGCTGCTCGAGCATGTCGATCTCGAGCAGGACCGCCTCGATGTCGAGGCGCTGCTGCTCGAGCGCGGCACGCCGGGCAGTGAGGACCTTGACGAAGCGCTCGAGCTGCGGCACCGAATTGCGCACGCCGCCGTACATGTCGATGAGTTCGCGGATCTCCGCCAGCGACAGGCCGAGCCGCTTGCCGCGCAGGGTGAGCTTGAGGCGGGTGCGGTCGGCCTTGGTATAGACGCGGGCGCGCCCGGCGCGGGATGGCGTGAGCAGCCCCTGGTCCTCGTAGAAGCGGATCGCGCGCGGCGTGATGTCGAATTCACGCGCCAGTTCGGTAATGGTGTAGGTTTGTTCGTCGCTCATGGTCGCCCGCACTCGCCCGAAATCCCGCGCAAGCCGCGGAGAGATCGAGCAAACATTTGTTTTATCTGGAAAAATCAAGCAAGTATCGCGTAAAAGTTAAGCAGATTTCCGGGCTTTGATCAAACTGAACCGACCGCCCGGCCCTGCACGCAGGAGGAAAGCGCACCGATGACAGCAAACACAGCGCCGCTCGCCGGCCTCGACTATCCCGTCGCCGGACTCCCGGCCACCGGCCAGCGCCTCGATGTCGCGCCCGGCGTGGGCTGGCTGCGCATGCCCCTGCCCTTCGCGCTCGACCACATCAATCTGTGGCTGCTCGACGACGGCGACGCCGCGGTGGCGGTCGACAGCGGCTACGGCGTCGATGCCACGCGCGAGGCCTGGACGCAGGTGCTCGCCGCCGACGGCCGTCCGCTGTCGCGCGTCCTCGTCACCCATTACCACCCCGATCACCTCGGCCTGGCCACCTGGCTTGCCGCCCGCGACGGCGCCCCGATCCACATGACGCAGGGCGAGTTTCTCGGCGGACACGCGATCTGGCACCAGCTGCCGGGGTATTCCGTCGACGACATGGTGGCCCAGTTCCGCCGCCACGGGCTCGACGAACAACGGCTCGACGCCCTGGCAACCCGGGGCAATGCCTACCGGCGCGGCGTACCCGAACTCCCGAACCGCTACCACCGCCTGTTCGACGGCAGCGTCGTGCGCATCGGTGGCCGCGACTGGCGCGTGATCACCGGCTACGGGCATGCGCCCGAACACGCCAGCCTCTACTGCGAGTCGCTCGGCGTGCTGATCTCGGGCGACATGCTGCTGCCGCGCATCTCGACCAATGTCAGCGTCTTCGCCGCCACGCCGGACGACGACCCGCTGGGCTGGTTTCTCGACTCGATCCGGGAACTCTGCGCCTTGCCCGCGGACACGCTCGTGCTACCATCTCACGGGAAACCGTTCAAGGGTATCCGGGCGAGGGTCGATCAACTTGTCGAGCACCACCGCGAGCGCTGCGAGGCGCTCTTTGCCGCGTGCGCGCAGCCGCGGTGCGCGGGAGAACTGCTCGGCACGCTGTTTCCGCGCGAGCTCGATACCCATCAGGTCATGTTCGCCATGGGCGAGGCCATCGCCCACCTCAACCACATGGAGAAGCGGGGAGAGCTTCGCCGCGTGGCAGGCAAGGACGGCCTGACCCGTTTCGCCAGGACCCACTGAACACCGCCGCCCGATCGCAAAACAAGGAGCTTCACAACATGGCTGCACCCGACCCCGAGACCATCTACGCCGAGCTGCCCGACCCACAGGAAATGGCCAAGACGTACGCCGAAGTCGCGAGTCGCGCCTCCCACCTGATCAGCGAACACGTCCAGCGCCAGCTCAAGAAGGGCATCGCCCCGCCGGCCGACGAGCTCGGCATTGCGCAGGCCTTCATGGACATGATGGCGAAGCTGCTGGCCAACCCGTACAAGCTCGCCCAGGGCCAGATGAACCTGGTGTGGGACTACTTCACGCTGTGGCAGCACTCGATGCTGCGCGCCATGGGCATGCACGGCGCGCCGGTCGCTGCACCCGAGAAGGCCGACAAGCGCTTCAAGGACGAGCAGTGGGAAGAGCACTTCATGTTCGACTTCATCAAGCAGTCGTACCTGATCGCGGCCCGCCACGTCCATGACACCGTGTGCTGTGTCGAGGGCATGGACGAGCAGGCGCAGAAGAAGGTCAACTTCTACACCCGCCAGTACATCGATGCGATGTCGCCGTCGAACTTCGCGCTGACCAACCCCGAGGTCTTCCGCGAGACGGTCAAGAGCCATGGCCAGAACCTGATCAAGGGCCTGAACAACCTGCTGCGCGACGTCGAGGACAGCAGCGGCAGCCTGCGCGTCAAGATGACCGACACGACGGCCTTCGAGCTGGGCAAGAACGTCGCCACCACGCCGGGCAAGGTCGTGTTCCAGACCGAGATGATGCAGCTCATCCAGTACAACCCGAGCACGGACAAGGCGCTCAAGCGCCCGATGCTGATCGTGCCGCCCTGGATCAACAAGTTCTACATCCTCGACCTGCGCGAGAAGAACTCGTACATCAAGTGGTGCGTCGACCAGGGCCATACGGTGTTCGTGATCTCCTGGGTCAACCCGGACGAGCGCCAGGCCGAGAAGACCTTCGACTCCTACGTGGTCGAAGGCGTCATCGCCGCGCTCGAGGCGATCGAGAAGCAGACCGGCGAGAAGCAGGTCAACGCCGCCGGCTACTGCCTCGGCGGCACGCTGCTGGCCACGACCCTTGCCTACCTCGCAGGCAAGCGCCAGGGCAACCGCATCGGTTCGGCCACCTTCTTCACCACCATGACCGACTTCTCCGAGCCGGGCGAACTGGGCGTCTTCATCGACGAGCAGCAGGTCTCCAGCCTGGAGAAGAAGATGTTCGAGCGCGGCTACCTCGAAGGCTCCGAGATGGCCGGCACCTTCAACATGCTGCGATCGAACGACCTGATCTGGTCCTTCGTCGTGAACAACTACCTGCTCGGCAAGGATCCCTTCCCCTTCGACCTGCTGTACTGGAACTCCGACTCCACCCGCATGCCGGCGAAGATGCACAGCTTCTACCTGCGCAGGCTGTACATGGAGAACCGTCTCGTCGAACCGGGCGGCGTCGAGATCGACGGCGTGGCCATCGACCTGGGCAAGATCAAGACGCCGTGCTACTTCATCTCCACGATCGAGGATCACATCGCGCCGTGGAAGAGCACCTACCTCGGCGCGCGCAACTTCGGCGGCCCGGTGCGCTTCGTGCTGGGCGGCTCGGGCCACATCGCCGGCATCGTCAACCCGCCGGCGGCGAACAAGTACGGCTACTGGGTGAACCCGGCCGCCAAGCTGCCTGCCACGCCGGACGACTGGTTCGTCGGCGCCCAGCAGCACGCCGGTTCGTGGTGGACCGACTGGCAGGCCTGGGTCACCGCGCACGACAGCGAGCAGGTCGATGCGCGCGACCCCGCCAAGGGCAAGCTCAAGGCGCTCGAGGATGCGCCCGGCTCGTACGTCAAGATCCGCGTCGACGCCAACAGCGAAGAAGCAGCCTGACCGCAGCCGACAGGCGCTGCCAGGGGGAGGGGTGACCCTCCCCTTTTTCATTTCCGGCCCACCTCGCCCGAGTCCATGCCCGCCCCGCCCCGCCTGGTGCTCGACACCAACACCGTGCTCGCCCTGTGGCTGTTCCGCGATCCCGGGCTGAACACGCTGCGCGCGGCGATCGAGCGCGGCGAATGCCTGCTGCACGGCCGCGACGACGCACTCGAGGAGCTGCGCTGCGTGCTGGCCTATCCCCGGTTCGCGGTCTCGCCGGGCGACCAGCAGGCACTGCACGACGCCTACCGGCAGTTGCTCGCGCCGGCCCCGCAGGTGGCCGCAGCCGCGTTCGCGGCGGCCGCCCCCCTGCCTGCCTGCCGCGACCCCGACGACCAGAAGTTTCTCGAGATCGCGCGCGACAGCGGCGCAAGCCACCTGCTCACGCGCGACAAGGCGCTGCTCAGGCTCGCCCGCCACCGCCTCGTTCGTGAGTGCGTGCGCATCCAGAGCCCGGAGGCCTTCGTCGCCGGGTTGCACACGCCGGCGTCCTGAGCAGCCGGCGCCCGCACTTGCACGGGCGGGGCGCCACCGTCAGCGGTTTTCGAGGCCCGCGGCCGACGCCGACGCCAAGGGCAGCGCTAGGCGCCTGCCAGCCCGCGGCGCAGTTCCACCAGATAGCGCAGGCCCGCGATCACGCGACTGCCGTACCAGGACGCCATTTCGCCATCGATCAGCATGCTCGGCCGCGCCGACAGCGCCGCCACCTCGTCGACATGGCGCGCGCGAAAGCGATACGGCTCGCTCGACAGCAGCACGCGCTGCACCTGCGCCAGCCACACCGCGTCCCAGGCGAAGGCCGGATAGCGCCCGGCACCGACCGCGCCGCCCTCGAGCGCCGGCAGCGTCTCCCAGCCCACCGTCGCCAGCATCGCCGAGATGTAGGTGTCGCGCGCGACCGTCATCCACGGCTCGCGCCAGATCAGGTACAGCACGCGCTCCGGCGCCAGCTCGGCCTTCACCGCCTGCGCCTGCGCCAGGGCGCCGCGCAGGCCCTCCTGCAGCCGCGCGGCCGCCGCCTCGCAGCCGAAGATGCCGCCGAACAGGCGATAGAGCCCGAGGTTGTCTTCCGGCGTGCAAGGATGGGTGACGATCACGTTCGGCACGGACTGCGCCAGCTCCTCCACCGTCTCGCGCCGGTTCTCGTCGATATTGACGATCAGGTGCGTCGGCGCCAGCGCGCGCACAGCGTCCAGCTTGACGTCCTTGGTGCCGCCGACCTTGGGCACCTTGCGCAGGGCCGCGCGCGGATGCACGCAGAAGCCGGTGCGCCCGACCACCTGCGCGCCGAGCCCGAGCTCGAACAGCAGTTCGGTCAGCGAGGGCACGAGCGAGACGATGCGCACCTCGCCCACTGCCGCCGCATGCCGGGTGCCGGCCGCATCCTCGATGCCGTCAGCGGCCAACGCCGGGCGCCCGGTGGCAGATGCCATTCCTTCCATCGGCTTCGCGGTCCCCGTCATCATCTTGTCCCCGCCGCGACGCCTGCGCTGCCCGCC
>JBFGUQ010000159.1:0-6162 GCA_041565515.1 Rhodocyclaceae bacterium
CTGTCGACCGCCAACGGCTATTTCGAGCGCGTCATCGATACCGTGGGCAGGCGCGTCTCGGCGCTCGCCGATTCCCACGAGCTCGCCGTGGCGCTGCAGCGCGGCGAGCCACAGGCGGTGCTCGACGCGCGGCGCGGGGGCGAGGCGCTCGACTTCGTCAACGTGCTCGACGTCAGCGGCAAGGTGATCAGGTCCTCGGGTGCGCTCGCGCCCGGGAGTGAGCGCGGGCGCTGGCCCGCGGTGGCACAGGCGATCCGCGCCCAGGGCACGAGCGTGATCGAGCTCTTCGGCAGCGAGGAGCTCGGCGCGATCGCGCCGGCGCTGATGACGCGCGCACGTATCCCGATCATCGCCACCGAGTACGCGGCCGCCGGCGGCCGCAGCGTCGAAGACAGGGGCATGGTGATTCACGCCGCGGCACCGGTGAGGGATGCCGGCGGCAACATGGTGGCGGTGGTGGAGGGGGGGGTGCTGCTCAACGGCAACCTCGATTTCGTCGATACGATCAACGAGATCGTCTATCGGGAGGGCACCCTGCCGCTGGGCAGCCGCGGGACGGCGACGCTGTTTCTCGGCGATACCCGGATCGCCACCAACGTGCGTTTGTTCGAGGGCGAGCGGGCGCTCGGGACGCGCGCGTCAGCGGCCGTGCGCGACCGCGTTCTCGGCGAGGGGCGCACCTGGCTCGATACCGCCTTCGTCGTCAACGACTGGTACGTGTCGGGATACGAGCCGGTGGTCGACAGCGCAGGCGAGCGCGTGGGCATGCTCTACGTCGGTTTCCTGGAGGCGCCGTTCAGGCATGCGAAGCTGGGGGCGCTGGCGCTGATCGCTGCGATCCTGTTCTTCATCAGCATCGTCGGCGCGTTCGGGACGCTGCGCTGGGCGCGCAGCATCTTTCGCCCCATCGAGCGCATGCACAGGACGATCCGGCGCATCGAGGCCGGCGAAGCCGCGGCCCGGGTCGGCCCCATCGACAGTCGCGACGAGCTCGGCCTGCTCGCGCGCGAATTCGACCGGCTGCTCGACGGCCTCGCCGAGCAGCGCGCCGAACTGCACGCCCTGGCGAATTCGCTCGACCGCAAGGTGGCCGAGCGGACGCGGGATCTGGCGACGGCCAACGACGAACTGCGCGCTGCCCAGCGCAGGCTGGTGATGAGCGAGAAACTCGCGGCGATCGGGGAGCTCACCGCCGGCGTGGCACACGAGATCAGCAATCCCACGGCCGTGATCCAGGGAAATCTCGATCTGTTGCGAGAGGAACTCGGCAGCGCGGCCCGGCCGGTCGCGAACGAGATCCGCCTCATCGACGAACAGGTCAACCGCATCCGGCTCATCGTCACCAAGCTGTTGCAGTTCGCTCGCCCGGGCGAATTTGCGGGCTATGTCGAGGCGGTCGACGTGAACGCTGCGCTGGTGGATTGCCTGTTGCTCACGCGCCAGCACCTGTCCCGGCGAGACGTGCGCGTGGAGCGCAGGCTGGAGGCGACCTGCATGGTCGAGATCAATCTTCAGGAACTCCAGCAGGTGCTGATCAACCTCATCGTGAACGCGGTGCAGGCGATGCCCGACGGGGGCACGCTGACCCTCGCGACCGCAGACCGCGACGCCAGCGTGGATGCGCGCGGCGTGCGGGTGACCGTGCGCGATACCGGCCGCGGCATCCGTGCCGAGGACATGGCGCGCATCTTCGACCCCTTCTTCACCACGAAGAAGACCCAGGGCACCGGGCTCGGTCTGTCGATCAGCCATGCCCTGATCGAACGCTACGGCGGCCGCATCACGGTCGACAGCGAGCCCGGCGCGGGGGCAATCTTCACCGTATGCTTGCTCGCCGAGCCCATTTACCGTAATGAAGCGCCCGGATCCGCGCCGGTGCGCGAACGGGACGAATGGACGACAACATGAAAGTGATCGGATTCGCTGGATGGTCAGGCAGCGGCAAGACCACGCTGGTGGAGCAGGTGATCCGGATTCTGGCCACGCGCGGCCTGGCGGTGTCGCTGGTCAAGCATGCGCACCACAGCTTCGATGTCGATCATGCCGGCAAGGATTCGTGGCGCCATCGGCACGCTGGCTGTCGCGAGGTGCTGGTGAGCTCGGGGCAGCGCTGGTCGCTGATGCACGAGCTGCGCGGCGCCCCCGAGGCGACGCTCGACGAACTGCTGGCCAGGCTGTCGCACTGCGACCTGATTCTGGTCGAGGGCTTCAAGCGCGCGGCGATTCCGAAGATCGAGGTGCATCGCGCCGCCGTGCGCGAGCCACTGCTGTTTCCCGACGACCCGAACATCGTCGCGATCGCGACCGATACCGACGTCGCGACTACGCTGCCCCGCCTCGACATCAACGCGCCGGCGGCGGTGGCGGACTTCATCCTCGATCGGCTCGGTTTGCGTTGATCCCGTCCGGCCCGGCCAGCGCGGTCGGCCGGGCGGCGAGTGCCGTGCGCAGCACGTGTGCAGGCGGCGCGATCAGCCAGTTCCGTACCTCGGCGGCGGGCAGGGCGCGGGCGAACAGGTAGCCCTGGGCGAGGTGGCAGCCGTGGGCGGCGAGGAAGTCCAGCTGCGACGGCGTCTCGACGCCTTCGGCGACGACGGTCATGCCGAGGCCGTGCGCCAGCGCGATCATGCCGCGCACGATCGCGGCATCGTCCTTGTCCGCGGCGATATCGTCGACGAAGCTCTTGTCGATCTTGAGCTCGCTGACCGGGAAGCGCTTGAGCCAGGACAGCGACGAATAGCCGGTGCCGAAGTCGTCGACGGCCACCCCCACGCCGAGTGCCGTCACGCGTTGCAGCAATGCGGCGACGCTATCGACGTCGCGCATCGCGGTGGTTTCCGTGATCTCGATCTTCAGCAGGGCCGAATCGAGCGCGCTCGCGCGCAGGGCGTCGCCGATGGTGTCGGCAAGGTTCATGTCGGAGCATTGTCGGGCCGAGACGTTGACCGCGACCGGTACCGGCAGCAGGCCTTCGTGGGCCCAGCGGGCCGCCTGTGCGCTGGCTTCGTGCAGGGTCCACTCACCGATGCTGCGGATGATCCCGCTTTCCTCCGCTGCGGGGATGAAGATGGCGGGCGAGATCAGCCCGCCATCGGGCGCGTGCCATCGCAGCAGGGATTCGAGGCCGACCAGCCGCCCGCTGGCGATGTCGATCTGGGGCTGGTAGTAGAGCTCGAACTCGCGGTTCTTCAGCGCCCGCCGCAGTGCGGTCTCCATGTTCAGGCGGTCGCGCGACCAGGTGTTCATTTCGGTCGAGAAGAACACGTAGCTGCTGCCGCCCTCGATCTTGCCGCGGTACATCGCCTTGTCGGCCATCGACAACAGCGTGTCGGCGTCCATGCTGTCGGCCGGCCCCACGCTGATGCCGATGCTGCAGGTGAGCAGCAGCCGGCTACCGTCCTCGGTATCGACCTCGCGGTCGAGCAGTTCGAGCACCTTCTGCGCGATGGTGATCACCGCCGAGCGGTCGTTGAGGTCGTCCATCAGGATGATGAACTCGTCGCCGCCCCAGCGCGACACGGTGTCGCCGGCGCGCACCGCCGCGTTCAGGCGCTCGGCCACGATCTTGAGCACGTGGTCGCCGCAGTGGTGACCGAGGCTGTCGTTGATGCGCTTGAAGCGGTCGAGATCGACGAACAGCAGCGCGACCATCCGTCCCGTGCGTTCCGCCTGGGTCAGGGCGACGCACAGGCGATCGCGCAACAGCGTGCGGTTGGGCAGGCCGGTCAGCGGGTCGTGGGTGGCCTCGTGCTGCAGGCGCGAGGTGATGGCAACGGTCTCGGTGACGTCGTTGAGCGCGAGCACGGCGCCTTCGGACCGATCGCCGATCGGCGCCGCGGTCAGCTGCAGCGCGCGGCTGCCGCCATCGCGGGTGGACCACACGATCGGTTCGGGCAGCTGCAGCGGGCG
Source organism: Rhodocyclaceae bacterium (assembly GCA_041565515.1). GTDB lineage: Bacteria > Pseudomonadota > Gammaproteobacteria > Burkholderiales > Rhodocyclaceae > Thauera. The sequence continues at coordinate 3,910 of JBFGUQ010000159.1, forward strand.
GCGGTGCAGCAGGCACGAGGCGAGCATCGAGTCGACGCGGCTGGCTTCGACGGTGTAGTCGGGCAGCAACTCGCCGAGCGGGCGGCCGGCAGCCGCGGCGAGCGGCATGCCGAGCAGGCGCTCCGCCACCGGATTCATGAATACGATGGTGGTGTCGGGATCGAGGGTGATCACCGCGTCGGTGATCGAGCGCAGGGTGGCATCGGCATCGCGGCGCGCACGGCGCAGGGAGCCACGCGTCTGCTTCAGATTGATCGCGAACCACAGCAGAAAGCCTGTAGCCAGGCCGAACATGGCCGCGGCCGGCGGCACCCAAACGAGCGTGAGCTTGAGCACGATCGCACTCGCCAGCGCCGGTGCGAGCACGAGCGCCCCGCAGGCAAGCGCGGCGCCGACGCGCAGGGGCGGGCAGACCAGCGCGGGAACGGCCATGAAGAGCAGCGTCAGCGCCAGCGTCGGACCGAGGCCGGCGGTTCGGTAGACCTGATCGTTGCGCAGGGCCTCGTGTGCCCGGGCGTGGAATTCGACCGCCGGCATCGGCGCCTTGCCGGCCGAACCCGGCGTCGCCAGGGCGGCCTCGAGGCCGGCCGCGGTGGTGCCGACGAGGATGGTCTTGCCGCGCAACTGCGCCGCGAGCCCGGGGTCCTCGAGCACGTCGAAGTAGGCGTAAGTGGGGATGTGGACGGTGGCATCGGGATGCGGGAGCAGCATCTCGCCCTCGCGTGTCCACGCCGCAGTCGCGAGGACGAGCGTGGCGCCCGCGTCGTCGGCATCCGGGCCGGTGCCGGCGAGGTGCAACCGGGTCTGCTCCCAGAGGGCGAGCGGCAGCGCCTGCCAGGTCGGCGTGCCGCTGCCGGCGCGACGATAGGTGCGGCGGGCCAGGGCGTCGGCATCGAGTTCGACATCGACGTGGCCGAGCGCGGCCGCCTGCGCAGCCAGCTCTGGCGTGGGCAGGATCTCCTGCACGCCCGGGCGCGTGCTGGTGCTGATCGGCGCCACCGCAAGCACGGCCCGCTTCGAGCGTGCCAGGGCCGCGGCGAGCCTGGCGTCACCGGGCGCGGGCTCCGCAAACAGGATGGCGAAGCCGACCGCGGCGACTTGGGCATCGGTCAGCCGCTGCAGAAGTTCGGCGTGCAGGCTTCGATTCCAGGGCCAGCGCCCGAGCGCGCTCACGCTCGCCTCGTCGACCGCGACGATCGCCGTCTGCGCCGGCGTGCCCCGCGGGCGGGCGAGCGGCTCGATGGCGTCGTAGGCGAGCAGGCCCATCCGCTCGATCGGGCCGAAGCCGCCGAGCACGGCGAGGGCGCTCAGCAGCATTGCGATGAGCCAGGCGCTGCGTCGTCCGACGGCCCGGACAAGCCTGGCGGCGCTCATAGCGCGAGCAGCAGTACCGGCAGGAAGATCAGCAGGGCGCGCCAGTGATCGTATGGCACCTCGACCTGCTGCGGCTTGCCCCAGGGTCCGGGCGGGTTGCCGGGCTCGAGGGTGCGGATGCGCAGGTAATGCCGGCCCGGAGGAGGTGTTGCGATGGCGAGCGCGGGTTCGCCGGTTTCGGTGTCCAGCGTCGGCGCGGCAAACGATTCGTCGGTGCTCATCTGCACCTGGTAGCGGTCGTGCTCGCCGGCGACACGCCAGCGCAGCGTCATCGTGTCGCCGTCCATCTGTGGCGGTTCGGGCATCGGGCCCGGGGGTGGCCGGCGAAAGGTCTGGACGTCGGAGAACGGTCCGCGCCCCTCGGCGGCGGTGGTCATGGCCACGCGCCAGAAATAGCGCCCGGGCGGCAGGGCCTCGTCGGCGGTGAAGCCCGGCGCCTCGAGTCGGGTCTCGTCGTAGAGGAGCGAGCGGAAATCGGCATCGGTGCCCACCTGAAGGTGGTAATGCGCGGGCTCGCTGCTGCGTGCCCAGCCGAAGGTCGGCCTGTCGTCGACGACGAAGGCATCCGGTGCCGGGCGCTGCAGGAAGGGCGGCTCCGGGCGCGCATCGACGACGATCTCGCGTTCGGCGTCGATGCCTTCCAGGCCCGCGGCGTCGATGGCGCGCACCCGCATGCGGTAGCGGCCGTCGGCCAGCTCCGCCCTGCCGCGCGCAACCGGCGCCGGGGCGACGAGTTCGGACTCGATCGCGGTAAAGCCGGATTGCGGTGCGATGCGGGTGCGGTATGCGCTGGCGCCCGCCACCGGCGGAAAGGCGAGACTGAAGGGCAGGCGCTCGACACGCTCGGGCACGGCGGAGATGTCGGGGGCCGGCAGGAGC
>JBFGUQ010000160.1:0-6133 GCA_041565515.1 Rhodocyclaceae bacterium
CTACGACGGCGCCTTCGAAGAGCCGCAGCTGATGCCCGCGCGCCTGCCCTTCGTGCTGATGAACGGCGCCTCGGGCATCGCGGTCGGCATGGCCACCGAGATCCCGCCGCACAACCTGCGCGAGGTGGCCGATGCCGCCTGCCACCTGATCCGTCACCCCGGCGCCGGCCTGGACGACATCCTGGCGCTGCTGCCGGCACCCGACTTCCCCGGTGGCGGCCAGCTCATCTCCACGCCGGAAACCATCCGCGACGCCTACGCCGGCGGCCGCGGCACGCTGCGCATGCGCGCGCGCTGGCGCATCGAGGAGCTCGCCCGCGGCCAGTGGCGGGTGATCGTCGAGGAACTGCCGCACGGCGTTTCGGCCGCGTCGGTACTGTCCGAGATCGAGACGCTGACCAATCCGCAGCCGCGCGCAGGCAAGAAGGAAGTCAGCCAGGAGCAGAAGAACCTCAAGCAGCTCGTGCTCGGCGTGCTCGACACGGTGCGCGACGAATCCAGCGACAAGTCGCCGGTCCGCATCGTGCTGGAGCCGAAATCGAGCCGCCAGGGCCGCGACGAGTTCATGGCGGTGCTGCTCGCGCACACCAGCCTCGAGACCTCGGTGTCGCTCAACCTGACGATGATCGGCCGCGATGGCCGTCCGCAGCAGAAGAACCTGGTGCAGATCCTGCGCGAGTGGATCGACTTCCGCTTCGTCACCGTCGAGCGTCGCACCCGCCACCGCCTGGACGAGGTCGACCGCCGCATCCACATCCTCGAAGGCCGCATGATCGCCTTCCTGCGCATCGAGGAGGTGATCCGCGTCATCCGTGAATCGGACGAGCCCAAGCCCGCCCTGATCGCCGCCTTCGGCCTCACCGAGATCCAGGCCGAAGACATCCTCGAGATCCGCCTGCGCCAGCTCGCCCGGCTCGAAGGCTTCAGGATCGAGAAGGAGCTCGCCGAGCTCAGGAACGAGCGCGACGGCCTGCAGCACCTCCTCGACAGCCGCCCGGCGATGACCAGGCTGATCCTGAAGGAGATCCAGGATGACGCGAAGAAGTACGGCGACGACCGCCGTACGCTGATCGAGCCGGTGGCCGCGGCGGCACCGGCCGAACTCAGCGTGCCCGACGAACCGGTGACGGTGATCGTGTCCAGGAACGGCTGGGTGCGCGCGCGCCAGGGACATGGCGTCGATCCCGCGGCGATCGCGTACAAGGCCGGCGACCACGCCTTCGCCGTGATCGAGACGCGCACGACCTGGCCCCTGGTCGTGATCGACACCCGGGGCCGCGCCTACACGGTGAAGGTGTCCGATCTGCCCGGCGGACGCGGCGATGGCGCGCCGATGGCGACGCTGGTGGAGTTCCAGGACGGCGCCAAGCTCGCACAGGTCGTGTCCGACACGCCGGAGGCGGTGTACTTCTTCGCCAATTCGGGCGGCTACGGCTTCATGTGCCGCGTGGCCGACGCCACCAGCCGCCAGCGCGCGGGCAAAGCCTTCATGAGCCTGGAAAAGGGCGAGAAGGTGCTCACCCCGGCCAGGGCGCTCGGCGAATGGATCGCCGCGGCCTCGGAGAACGGCCGCCTGCTCGTCTTCCCGCGCGCCGAGATGAAGATGCAGAGCGGCGGTCGCGGCGTGATCGTGATGGCGCTCGACAGCGGCGAGGCACTCGCCGCCGTGGCGGTCCCGGCCGACGACGCGGTGCTGGTGCTCGAAGGCATCGGACGCGGCAGCCGGGCGATCACGCAGGAGATCAAGCCCTCCCAGCGCGAGCCGCTGCGTCACCGCCGCGCGCGCAAGGGCGTGCCGCTGACGCCGAAGATCAAGCCCGAAAGCATGCGCTGAGACCGGCCCGGCCAGCGCCTCCGAGCCGGCTACTGCGCGCCGCCGGCCGGCAGGATGGAGCGGATCGGGTCGTCCGGCGCGATGCGCCCGGGCGTGGCGGGCGGCGGTTCGCCCACGCGCGACTCGATCAGGATGGCGACGCGGCGATTGCGCGCGCGCTCGTCCTCGCTGCCGTTTCCGGCCACCGGCCGCTGGTCGGAGTAACCCGCTGCGGTGAGGCGGTCCGGCCTCACGCCGGAGTCGATGAACAGGCGCACCACCGATGCCGCCCGTGCCGCCGACAACTCCCAGTTGGAAGGAAAGCGGAAGGTGCTGATCGGGATGTTGTCGGTGTGGCCTTCGACCGTGATCGGAAAGCTCGCGCCGGCCAGCACGCCCGCCACCGCCTGCAGCGCGGTGACCGCGCCGCTGCCGAGCACCGCCTCCCCGGGCGGAAACAGCAGACTGGCATTGATCTCGACGCTGATGCCGAAGGCGCCCTCCGACACGCTCACCCGCCCGGCCTGTGTGAGCGGCGACAGCACGCGGCGGATCTCCTCCGCCATGTTGCGCATCCGCTCCGCGGTCTGTTTGCGCTGCGCCGCCAGCGCCTCGTCCTGCGGGCTGGGCGGCGCCGGCGTCACCGGCAGTACGGGCGTCGTGACCGCCACCGGCGGCAGCACGATCTGCTCGCCGCTGTCGTTGATGTTGATGTTGCGAAAGGCCTGCACCAGCGAATCGGACAGCACGCGGTACTTGCCCTCGTTCACCGACGACAGCGAGTACATGACGACGAAGAAGGCGAACAGCAGGGTGATGAAGTCGGCGTACGAGACCAGCCAGCGTTCGTGGTTGTCGTTCTCGTCCGCGTTCCTGCGCCGGCGTGCCATCGCTGTGCCTTCGTCCCGCCGCGTCAGTGGACGTAGCCCTGCATGCGGCTCTCGATGATGCGCGGGTTGTCGCCGTTGGCGATGCCGACGATGCCATCGACGAACATGTCGCGCTGGGTCGTGAGCGCGCCGACATGCGCGACCAGTTTCTTCGCGATCGGGATGAAGACCAGGTTGGCGAAGCCGACGCCGTAGATGGTGGCGACGAAGGCGACGGCGATGCCCGCGCCGAGCTTGGCCGGATCGGTCAGGTTCTCCATGACGTGGATCAGGCCGAGCACCGCGCCGAGGATGCCGATGGTCGGCGCATACCCGCCCGCGCTTTCCCAGATCTTCGCCGACTGGCGCATCTGCGCCTCCCACACGCCGACCTCCACCTCCAGCACCTCGCGCAGGCGGTGGGGCTCGACCCCGTCGACCAGAAGCTGCAGACCCTTGCGCATGAACTTGTCGTCGAGCGCATCGATGCGGGCCTCGAGGGTCAGCAGGCCCTCCTTGCGCGCGACCTGGCTCCAGCCCGTGACCTGCTCGATGATGGCGGCGTCGCTCCTGCCGGGGGGCACGAACACCCAGCGCACCATGCGCATGCCATCGACGAAGGTCCGGAGCGGGCTTTGCAGCATGACGGCACCGAGCGTGCCGCCGATGACGATCAGGAAGGCGGTGGGCTGGATCAGCGAGGAAATGTGGCCGCCCTCGAGCACCTGGCCGAAGATGATCGCCGCGAGGCCGAGCGTGAGGCCGACGAGGCTGATGCTATCCATGCCGGGCGGCTCCGGAGACGTCGTTCATGTCCGTGCTCACTCCGGCGCGGGCCGCTTCGGCGGGCGCCCTCGACGCCCGGCCGCCGGCGCCACGACGCCGTCGAGCACGCGCGCGCGCAGGCGTGCAACCGCCTGGCTGTGCAGCTGGCAGACGCGGGACTCGGTCACCCCGAGCACCTCGCCGATCTCGCGCAGGTTCAGTTCCTCGTCGTAGTAGAGCGCCATGATCATCTTCTCGCGCTCGGGCAGGTCCTCGATCGCGCGCACCAGCGTGGCACGCATGTTGGCGTCCTCGAGGATTTCGAGCGGATTGGCATCGTGCTTGGCGAGGTGGCGCTCGAGGTAGTCGTCGTCCTCGTCGCGGTTGAAATCCTCCAGGTACACCAGCTGGTGCCCACGGGCTTCCTGCAGCATGCGCTGGTATTCGGGCAGCGCCACCCCGAGCGCATCGGCCAGTTCCTGTTCGCTCGGCGGACGGCCCTGGCGCTGTTCCAGCGCGTGGATGGCGGATTCGATGCGGCGCATGTCGCGCCGCAGGCTGCGCGGCAGCCAGTCGTTCTCGCGCAGGCCGTCGAGCATCGAGCCCCGCACGCGCTGCACGGCATAGGTCTCGAACTGGGCGCCGAGGCCTTCCTCGTAGCGGCCGATTGCGTCGAGCAGGCCGATCATGCCGTTCTGGATCAGGTCATCGACATCCACGCTGGCCGGGAGCTTCGACATGAGCTGGAAGGCGATGCGCTTGACCAGTGGCGCGTAGGTCACCACCAGCTGGCTCTTGTCGAGTTTTCCCTTCGCGTCGTACATCCAGTCGGCCTGTGTCTGCTTGCGACGGGCACGCGTGACAGCGCTCCCGCCTGCGTTGGAGGAAGGCCATTCTCCCGCACTGGCGGCGGGATTTCCAGCATCGAGGCTCACGTCTGTCATTGCACCCGCCGCCTGCTCATTGCGCACGTCCGCGTGGCATGGCCCCGGCACCGAGCGAATCGAGCCTGCGCATGAAGGCGGCGCCGGCCTCGCGCGCCGACGCCGGCGTCATCGGCTGGGCGAGGCCGACGGCAAGGTCGTCGCGCTCGACCTCGCCCAGCCAGACCAGCGGCACGCCGACGTGGCGGCGCACCAGGGCGTCGAGCCCGGCGAAGAAGGCGGCAGCGTCGGCGCGGTCGCGCGCCCGGCAGACGCTGACATGCACCGAGCCGGCACCGGCGGCGGCGAGGCGCTTGATCGTCTGGTAGGCGCCGGTGGCGCCGGCCGCGCTGGCCTCGGCGACGACCAGGCGGCGGGGCGCGGCATGAATGAAGGGAGAGGGGTCGGTGGCGGCATCGCCGTCGGCATGCACGAGGACGAAGCCGGCGTGGCGATGCAGGATGCGCAAGGCCTCGACCAGGCAGGCGCGGCGCGCCTCGTCGAGCAGCGGCAAGGCCAGCGCGGCGGCAACCGCCGGCACGCGGCCCAGCAGGCCCGGCACGGGCTGCAGCACGCCGGCCAGCGTGGTGTGGCCATCTAGCATCTGCAGCAGATCGGGCCCGGGATCGAGCCCGAGCGCCGGACCCAGGCCGCCCTCGCACTCGGCCTCGTCGATGATCAGCACGCGCTCGGCCTGGCCGGCGATACGGTGCGCAGCCAGCACCGCATTGCGGGCGCGGGCGCGACCCGACGCGTAGAGCGCCACGACCGTCGGCGGCGCACGACGGAACAGGCGTCTCAGCCCGGCCGCCTGATCTTCGCGTCCGTCGAGCACGTCAGGCCCCCGCGCCGGCCGCGGCCAGCATCATTCCCGCCTCGTCGTGATGCAGATGCCAGGGCGAGTCCGCCGACTGTTCGCGCAGCGCGCGGTGCAGCAGGTAGGCGCGGTTGGGAAGGTGGAGGTCTTCCGGCACGCGTTGCCCGTTGGTGAGATAGCGGATGTCGAGCGCATGGCGCACGGCCACGTCCAGCGCCGGCGCCAGGGCCGCCGCCTCGTCGACCTTGGTGAGGATGCAGCCGGCCAGGTCCGGCCCGGCGTAGGCGCGCACGACGTCGTCGAGCGTATCGCCGCGTGCGGTGGCGTTGAGCAGCAGCAGCCGGCGCACCGGGCCCGCGCCCGACAGCATCGCGGCCTGGTCGGCCACCATGCGGTCGCGCTGGCTCATGCCCATGGTGTCGATCAGGACCATGTGCTTGTTCTTGAGGCCGGACAGGGTCTGGCGAAGGTCGGCCGCATCACGTACCGGAAACACCGGCACGCCGAGGATGCGGCCGTAGATGCGCAATTGCTCCTGCGCACCGATGCGGTAGCCGTCGGTGGTGATCAGCGCGAGCTTGTTCGCCCCATGGCGAACGACGCAGCGCGCAGCGAGCTTGGCCGTGGTGGTGGTCTTGCCCACCCCGGTGGGGCCGACCAGCGCATACACGCCGCCGCGGTCGATGACGTCCTCGTCGGAAGCGCAGGTGCGCACCATGCGGTCGAGCGCGGCGCCCACCGCCGCGCGCGCCTCGGTGCGCGAGGCGTCTTCATTCACCGCCTCGGCGAGCTTGCGCGCGATCGCGGACGAGAAGCCGGCCTCGAGCAATTCGCCCATTGCGGCGGCACGGGCCGGGGCGTGGCGCCGGGTCTCGCCCCAGGCAAAGCCGGCGAGCTGGCGTTCGATCATGCTCCGAATCCCGGTGAGTTCGTCCATCAGCCGAGC
>JBFGUQ010000161.1:0-6122 GCA_041565515.1 Rhodocyclaceae bacterium
ACCGAGCAGGGCGAGGTGATCGCCGCCAAGTACGCCAATCCCGAGGTCGGCCGGCGCAACCTCGAGGTCCTGGTGGCGGCCACGCTCGACGCGAGCCTGTTCGCCGAGCAGGAGCCGGCGCCCAGCCCGCACTACCTGGACACCATGGACGAGCTGTCCGCGGCCGCGTTCCAGGCCTACCGCGCCCTGGTCTACGAGACCGAGGGCTTCGAACAGTACTTCCGCGAGTCGACCGTCATCGACGAGATCGCGAACTTGAACATCGGCAGCCGCCCGGCCTCGCGCAAGAAGCGCTTCGCGATCGAGGACCTGCGGGCGATTCCCTGGGTATTCAGCTGGGCGCAGTGCCGCCTGATGCTGCCGGGCTGGTACGGCTTCGGCTCGGCGGTGCGCACCTATGTCGCCGCCCACGGCGAGGAAGGCGTGGCGCGGCTGCAGGCGATGCACCGCGAGTGGCCGGTGTTCGCCACCCTGCTGTCGAACATGGACATGGTGCTGGCCAAGAGCGACATCGCCATCGCCAGCCGCTACGCAGGGCTGGTGCGCGAGGCCAAGCTGCGCGAGGCGATCTTTTCGCGGATCCGTGCCGAACACGAGGCGACGATCGCCGCGCTCTTGCAGGTCACCGGCCAGCAGGCGCTGCTCGAGCGCAACCCGCTGCTCAACCGCTCGATCCGCAACCGCTTCCCCTACCTCGACCCGCTCAACCACGTGCAGGTCGAGATGCTGCGCCGCCACCGCGACGGCACCGATGACGAACGCATCAGGCGCGGCATCCACCTGTCGATCAACGGCATCGCCGCGGGCCTGCGCAACAGTGGCTAGGCGCCCGGCCTCATGCGGCGGAGCGCGCGCCACACGGAACATCAAGCAAATAGAAATCAAGGAGTCGGTACATGACAAACAAACGAAGCGGTGAGCCCCACCGCATCGTCATCGTCGGCGGCGGCGCGGGCGGGCTCGAGCTCGCGACCCGGCTGGGCAGGAAGCACGGCCGCCGCGGCAAGATCGAGGTCGTGCTCGTCGACCGCACCCGCACGCACATGTGGAAACCGCTTCTGCATGCGGTCGCCGCCGGCAGCCTGAACATCCACGAGGAACAGATCGACTACCTTTACCAGGCACGCTGGAATCACTTCGAGTACTGCCGCGGCGCGATGACGGGGCTCGACCGGGTCTCGCGCGAGATCGTCGTCGGCCAAGTGCGCGGCGACGACGGCGAGCTGGTCCTGCCCGAGCGGCGGATTCCCTATGACACCCTGGTGCTCGCGGTCGGCTCACTGAGCAACGACTTCGGCACGCCCGGCGTCGCCGAACACGCGTACAAGCTCGACGCAGCCTGGGAAGCCCACCTGTTCCACCGCAAGCTGGTCAATTCCTGCTTCAGCACCAATTACCACCTGCCCGGCGCCGGCAAGGCGCTCGACATCGCCATCGTCGGCGCCGGCGCCACCGGCGTGGAGCTGGCCGCCGAACTGCACAACACGACCCGCGTGCTGGCCGGATACGGCCTGCGCAACCTCGACCCCGACCAGCACATCCGCATCACGCTGATCGAGGCCGGGCCGCGCATCCTGCCCGGCCTGTCCGAGGGGCTGTCGGCCTCGGTGACCAAGGTCCTCGAGGGCCTCGGCGTGGTCGTGCGGCAGATGGTGCGGGTGACCGAAGTGACCGCGGACGCGATCCAGACCGCCGCGGGCGAGACCATCCCGGCCGACCTGACCGTATGGGCGGCCGGCATCCGCGCGCCCGCCTTCCTGCGCAAGATCGACGGCCTCGAGACCGACCGCATCAACCGCCTGGTCGCCAACGAATGCCTGCAGACGACGCGCGACGAGAACATCTTCGCCCTCGGCGACTGCGCCGCCGTGCCCTCGCCCGATGGTCAGGGCACGCTCGCGCCACGCGCCCAGGTCGCGCACCAGCAGGCCACCCACCTCGCGCGCAGCCTGGCCGCGCGTGCGCGCGGCGAGGCACCGACACCGTTCCGCTACAAGGACTTCGGCTCGCTGGTGTCGCTGGGTCACAGCTCCACCCTGGGCAACCTGATGGGCTTCATCCGCGGCAAGGGCATCCGCATCGAGGGCATGTTCGCCAGCTTCATGTACTGGTCGCTGTACCGCAGCCACCTCATGGCCCTGCACGGCTTCTGGAAGACCGCGCTCGACACCCTCACCGGCTGGCTGCGGCGCCAGACCGACCCCCACGTCAAACTTCACTGAACAGGAATCGACAACCATGAAACAACTCGTGATGCTGCGCCACGGCGAGAGCGTATGGAACAAGGAAAACCGCTTCACCGGCTGGACCGACGTCCCGCTGTCCGACCAGGGTCGCGCCGAGGCGGCCGACGCCGGCCGCCGCCTGAAGGAGGCCGGCTTCGCCTTCGACGTCGCCTACACCTCGGTGCTCAAGCGCGCGATCCACACCCTGTGGCTGGTGCTGGACCAGATGGAGCAGCCGTGGATCCCGGTGCACCCGAACTGGCGCCTGAACGAGCGCCATTACGGTGCGCTGCAGGGGCTGAACAAGGCGGAGACCGCCCGGGAGTTCGGCGACGAGCAGGTTCACCTGTGGCGCCGCAGCTACGACGTGCCGCCGCCCGCGCTGGACGCCGGCGACGAGCGCCACCCCTCGCAGGATCGCCGTTACGCCGCCTTGTCGGCGGCCGAACTGCCACTGACCGAATGCCTCAAGGACACGGTGGACCGCATGCTGCCGCACTGGAACGAGGTCATCGCCCCGACCGTCGCCAGCGGCCGGCGCGCCGTCATCGCCGCGCACGGCAACTCGCTGCGGGCGCTGATCAAGCATCTGGACCAGGTCAGCGACGAGGACATCATCGAGCTCAACATCCCGACCGGGACCCCGCTCGTGTATGAGCTGAGCGACGACTTGAAGCCACTTCGCAGCTATTACCTGTGATCGATGCCCGCGGCCGGGCCGCGTCGGCCGCGTAAAAGGCATAATTCGGGCTTTGCAGCGGCGGCTCCCGCCGCGCCAATCGCACAGGCAAGCCCGAGATGAACATCGTCCGCATCGACACCCAGCCATTCGCCGGCCAACGCCCGGGCACCTCGGGCCTGCGCAAGAAGGTCACCGTCTTCCAGCAGCCGAACTACCTGGAGAACTTCGTCCAGTCGCTGTTCGACATCCTCCCCGATCTTGCCGGCCAGACCCTGGTGCTCGGTGGCGATGGCCGCTACCACAATCGTGCGGCGGTGCGCACCGTTCTGCGCATGGCCGCGGCCAACGGGATCGCGCGCGTGCTGGTAGGCCGCGGCGGCCTGCTGTCGACGCCGGCGGCGAGCGCCGTGATCCGCAAGCACCGCGCCTACGGCGGCATCATCCTGTCCGCCAGCCACAACCCGGGCGGACCCGACGGCGACTTCGGCATCAAGTACAACATCGACAACGGCGGCCCGGCGCCGGAGCGGATCACCGAGGCGATCTTCGCCCGCAGCCAGGTGATCGACGCCTACCGCATCGTCGCCGATGCGCGCGACATCGACCTCGACGCGCCGGGGACGCAGGTGCTCGGCGACATGCGGGGGGAGGTCATCGATCCGGTCGCCGACTACGCCGAGCTCATGCAGTCGCTGTTCGACTTCGCGGCGATGCGCAAGTGGTTCGCCGACGGCCACCGCATGCGCTTCGACGCCATGTGCGCGGTCGGCGGCCCGTACGCCAGGGCGGTGCTCGAGGGCATGCTCGGCGCGCCTGCCGGCACCGTCGTCAACGGCGAGCCGCTCGAGGACTTCGGCGGCCACCATCCCGACCCCAATCCGGCCCACGCCACCGAACTCATCGCGGCGATGCGCGGCGCCGGCGCCCCCGACTTCGGCGCCGCCTCCGACGGCGATGCGGACCGCAACATGATCCTCGGGCGCGACTTCATCGTCACGCCATCGGACAGCCTCGCCGTACTCGCCGCCAACGCCGTGCTGGTGCCCGGCTACAAGGCCGGGCTCGCAGGCATCGCACGCTCGATGCCGACTTCCTGCGCGGCCGACGCGGTCGCGGCCGCGCTCGGCATCCCCTGCTTCGAGACCCCCACCGGGTGGAAATTCTTCGGCAACCTGCTCGACGCCGGTCGCGCCACGCTGTGCGGCGAGGAAAGCTACGGTACCGGGTCGAACCACGTGCGCGAGAAGGACGGCCTGTGGGCGGTGCTGTTCTGGCTCAACCTGCAGGCGGTGACCGGACTCTCCGTCGAAGCGCTGGTGCGCCGCCACTGGGCGCGCTTCGGCCGACACTATTATTCGCGCCATGACTGGGAGGGCATTCCCGCCGAGTGCGCGGACGCCCTGATGGCGGATCTGCGCAAGCGGCTGGTCGCTCTGAGCGGCGCGGCCGTCGGCAACGGCTTCACCGTCGCCCGGGCCGACGACTTCGCCTACACCGACCCGGTCGACGGCTCCGTCAGCATGCGGCAGGGGGTCCGCCTGCTGTTCGAGGGCGGTGCGCGCATCGTCTTCCGCCTGTCGGGCACCGGCACCGAGGGCGCAACCCTGCGCGTATACCTCGAGCGCTACGAGGCGGACGCCAGGCGCCACGAACTCGCCGTCCAGGACATGCTCGCACCGCTGATCGCGATCGCCGACGAGGTCGCCGGCATCCGTGCGCGCACCGGCATGGCGGGACCGACGGTGATCACCTGATCGCGGCGGCTACGTGCCGGGGCGTGCCCGGGCGCGGCGCGCGTCGCGCTGTCGAGGCGCATGAGCCGGGCGGCCAGCGCCCAAGCCTCCAGGCAAGGCCTTGCCGAAGGCCGCTGCGGAACTCCCGGACCCACGCTTCGCCATCGCTGGTTTTACCGAACTGCACGGTTTCCGTAAGGTAGGGGCTGAAGCGGCGCCCGGGGCCGACGTCTTGCGGCCCGGCCGAACTGCACGAATACGGAGAACCACATGGCGAACCACACGATCCCTTCAAGCATGACAGGCGTGCTGCTAACAGGGCATGGCGGCCTGGACCGGCTGCAATACCGGCACGACCTGAAGGTGCCCCAGGCCGGGCGCGGCGAGGTCCTGATCAGGGTCGGCGCGGCGGCGGTGAACAACACCGACATCAACACCCGGATCGGCTGGTACTCCAAGGCGGTGAGCGGGCAGACCAACGACGGCGCGGCGAGCGGCTTTGCCGCCGCGAATGACGACGATGCCACCTGGTCGGGCAAGGCGCTGGAACTCCCGCGCATCCAGGGCGCCGACTGCTGTGGGGAGATCGTCGCCGTGGGCGCAGGGGTCGAGGCCGGTCGCATCGGCGAGCGCGTCCTCGTGCGCAGCATGCAGCAGTCGCCGGCGAACCCCGACGCGTTCGACTGCATCACCTTCGGCTCCGAATGCGATGGCGGCTTTGCCCAGTATTGCGTTGCGCGCGCAGCGGAAGCATTCCGGGTCGACAGCGCCCTCAGCGACGTCGAACTGGCATCGTTTCCCTGCGCCTATTCCACCGCCGAGAACATGCTCGAGCGCGCCGGGGTCAAGGCCGGCGAGCGCGTGCTCGTCACCGGGGCCTCGGGCGGCGTGGGGTCTGCCGCCGTGCAACTGGCCAAGCGGCGCAAGGCCTTCGTGATCGCGGTCTGCGGCGCGGATAAGGCCGACGAGATCAGGGCGCTGGGCGCCGATCGGGTCGTCGCGCGCGGCCAGGATCTGCATGCCGCCCTCGGCCGCGACAGCGTGCAGGTCGTGGTCGACCTGGTCGCGGGTCCGCAATGGCCCGAGCTGCTGGACGTGCTCTGCCGCGGCGGACGCTATGCGGTGGCGGGCGCGATCGCCGGGCCGTTGGTCGAACTCGACGTGGGCACGCTCTACCTCAAGGATCTCAGCTTCTTCGGCTGCACCTACCAGCCGCGCGAAGTGTTCTCCAACCTGGTCGGCTACATCGAACGCAACGAGATCCGTCCGCTGGTGGCGAAGACCTACCCCCTGTCCGATATCGTGCAGGCGCAGACGGACTTCATGGCGAAGACCTTCACGGGCAAGCTGGTGCTGGTGCCGGCCGGCGCGCAAGGACGATGAGCCTGCACTGAGCCGCCCCGCCCCGGCGACCCGATGCGCTCGCGCTGGCCCCGATCCAGCACGGATAGCGGGGGCAGGCGCAGGAAAGAATGGCAAATG
>JBFGUQ010000162.1:0-6106 GCA_041565515.1 Rhodocyclaceae bacterium
AGGCTCATCGCGCCGGTGAGGCCGATCGCGTAGCGCCAGCCGTCGTCGCCGCCGAACACCAGGGCGAGGGTGGGCAGCGCCATCGCGGCGGCGGCCGAGCCGAAGTTGCCCCAGCCGCCGTAGATCCCCTCGGCGGTGCCGAGTTCGTTCGCCGGGAACCACTCGCTCACCATGCGGATGCCGATCACGAAGCCGGCGCCGATGAAGCCGAGCAGGAAGCGCGCTACCGCGGCCTGGGTGAAGTCGTCGGCGAGCGCGAACATGAAGCACGGAATGCTGGAGATGAACAGCAGCGCCGCGTAGGTGATGCGCGGGCCGTACTTGTCGGTGATCATGCCGATCAGGATTCGCGCGGGAATGGTGAGCGCGACGTTGAGGATCAGCAGGGTCTTGACCTGACCGGGCTCGAGCCCGATCGACTTGGCGATCGCCGCAAGCAGCGGCGCGTGGTTGAACCACACGAAGAAGGTGATGAAGAAGGCGATCCAGCTCATGTGCAGGATCTTCATTTTTCCGCTGAATGCCAGCAGGTTGAAACCGGTGCTATTGCTCATTACATCAACTCCAAGGTAGAAACCATTGCGCTCGCCCGGCCCTTTGCGCGCCCGAAGTCCAGCCCAAAGGGCGAAGCTGCCGCCTTTGCTTCTGCACTGCAACATACGTGCCAGATTTCGAGAAAGCACTGAAAGGCGCGCGGACGGGCACGCTGCGGAAACCCTCGAGATGTCGGGTCGGGGATGTCTGCCGGAAAACGCACCGGCCTGGTGCGGCGCTGCACCATGGTGCGCCCTGAAACGGTGCCTCGCGGCTGTGCGCGAGGGCTGCGGAGCGCAACCGCAGCGGCGGCCGCGCCGACTGCGGCCCGACCCGGCGCAGCGGCGGTCGACGCAAGCGCGCCAAAGTCCGTGAAAGCAGCGCGATTCGACCTATGCTGAACGTATTGCGGCGACTGCCATGACGACCACGGAGAACTGCGCATGAAGCCCCATTGCTTCGTTGCCATGCCCTTCGGCACCAAGCCCGGGCACGACGGACTGCCGATCGACTTCAATCGCGTCTACGACGAGTACATCGGTCCGGCGCTCGGAGCCGCAGGCTTCGAGGTGTTTCGTGCCGACGAGGAGCGGCGTGCGGGCGACATCCGCACCGACATGTTCCAGGAACTGCTGATGGCGGATCTCGTCGTCGCCGACCTCACCCTGGACAACCCCAACGTGTGGTACGAGCTCGGCGTGCGCCATGCCTTGCGCGCCCGCGGCGTGATCCTGGTGCAGGGGCCGCGGCCGACGCAGCCCTTCGACATCTATACCGACCGCAAGCTGCGCTATGGCCTGAAGGATGGTGCGCCCGATCCCGCCACCCTGAAGGACGACGCGGCGGCCCTGACGCGCATGGCGGGGGCAACGGTGCAGGCCTGGCAGGGCCGCAAGGTCAGCCCCGTCTATGGCTTGCTGCCGCACCTGCGCGAACCGGACTGGCGCACCCTGCTGCTGACCGAGCGCAACGAATTCAGCGCGGCCTACGAGGCGTGGGCGAGCCGGATGGAGGTCGCGCGGCAGAAGATCTGCGCCGGCGACATCCTGGTGCTGGCCGACGAGACGCCCACGGTGGCGCTGCGCATCGAGGCCCGGCGTGCCGCCGGCGAGGCGCTGCTCAAGCTCAGGCATTACGACTTCGCCCTCGAGCAGTTCGAGGCCGTGCTGGCGCTCGACGCCGACTGCAAGCGCGCGCGCGAGAAGAAGGCCGTGTGCCTGGGCCGGCTGGGCCGCTACGAGGAGGCGCGAGAGTGGGTCCGGCGCCTCACCGACGACTACCCGACCGACCCCGAGGTGTGGTCGCTGCTCGGCCGTGTCGAGAAGGACAACTGGATCAGCCGCTGGCGCCGCGAGGGCGCGACCCCAGCCCAGTTGCGCGATGCGGCGGGCTACGAGGAAGCGGCGCTGGCCGAGGCCATCGAGCCGTACCACAAGGCCTTCATTGCCGACCCCGCGCACCACTATTCGGGCGTGAATGCGCTGACGCTGCACCTGCTGCGCCGTCACCTCGATGGCGACACCGATGCCACGGTGATCGAGAACCTGATCGGCGGCGTGCTGTGGGCCAGCCTCAGCGCGCAGGAACGCAACCGCAAGGACTACTGGGCGCGTGCCAGCTACGCCGAGCTGTGCCTGCTGGTGAATCCGCTCGAGACCGTGCGCAAGGAATACGGCACCACCGTCGCTGCCGCCAACCGCGACTGGTTCGCGCTCGACTCAACCCGCCAGACCGTGTGCCTGCTGCGCGACCTCGAATTCCGCCCGCAGGAAACAGCCGCCGCGCTGGAGATTCTCGACCGCGAGATCGCGCGCAGCACGCCACCGTTCGAGCCGCGCCAGGTGATCCTCTTCAGCGGCCACATGATCGACGCGCCCGATCGCGCCGTCCCGCGCTTTCCCGCCGACAAGGAGGACGTCGCCGCGGACAGGATCGCCCGGGCGCTCGATGCCCTCGGCGCCGGTCCTGGCGACCTCGCGCTGACCCAGGGCGCGAGCGGCGGCGACACGCTGTTTCTCGAGGCCTGCCAGGCGCGCGGCCTGCGCCTGCACCTGATGCTGCCGCTCGAGGAGCCGGAGTTCATCGACCGCTCCATCGTCCCCGCCGCCGGCGGGCAGCAGTGGCGCGAACGCTACTTCGCGATCCGCGCCGCCCTGCAGGACCCGCCGCGCATCCTGCCCGCCGAACTCGGCCCGCCGCCAAGGACCGGGCGCGACGAGCACGCCAGCCCGTTCGAGCGCTGCAATCGCTGGCTGCTCTACACGGCGCTGGCCTGGGGCGTGGAAAAGGTGCGCTTCATCTGCCTGTGGAACGGCGAAGGCGGCGACGGCCCCGGCGGCACCGCGCACATGTACAGCGAAGTGAAACGGCGCACCGGCCGGGTGACGTGGCTGGATACGCGCACCCTGTGGTAAGGCTATGGCGCGCATCTTCCTGAGCCACTCGAGCGTCGATGAGCGCGAAGCCATTGCCCTCAGGCAGTGGCTTACCGACCAGGGCTGGGATGACGTCTTCCTCGACATCGATCCCAACCGCGGACTTGCCGCCGGCGAGCGCTGGCAGGAGGCGCTGAAGCGCGCCGCCGACCGCTGCGAGGCGGTGCTGTTCGTGGTGTCTCCCGCGTGGGCGCAGTCGAAATGGTGCCTCGCCGAGTTTCTGCTCGCCAAGAGCCTCAATAAGCGCATCTTCGGCGTGGTGCTCAAGCCGGTGCCGCTGGGCGATCTGCCCACCGAGATGACTTCCGAATGGCAGTTGTGCCACCTCGTCGGCGAGGGCGCGACCGAGAGGGTCGCCTTCACCCACCGCGACCAGGCCACCGAGATCGCTTTTCTCGCCGACGGGTTGGGCCGGCTCAGATTGGGCCTGGAGAACGCCGGTTTGCGCGCCGATTTCTTTCCGTGGCCGCCCAGGGATCAACCGGATCGTTCGCCCTATCGCGGGCTCGAGCCGCTCGATGCCGCCGATGCCGCGGTGTTTTTCGGTCGCGATGTCGAAATCATGCAGGCGCTCGACGCCCTGCGCGGCATGCGCGCGTCGAACGCCGAATCGCTGTTCGTCATTCTGGGGGGCTCCGGCGCGGGCAAGTCCTCCTTTCTACGTGCCGGCCTGCTGCCGCGACTTGCTCGCGACGCGCGCCATTTCTTCCCGTTGAGGCCGGTGCGACCGGAGCGGAGCCCGCTCCATGGCGAGCGCGGCCTGGCGGCGGCCATTGCCGACGCCAATGCCCGGCTCGAGCTGCGACCGGTCACGCCGGGGGAGGTCAAGATCGCGCTCGCCGAAGGGGGCGAGGGCGTCACCGCGCTGCTCCTGTCAATCGCGCGGGCCGCCCGTGCGCGCCTGATCGGCCTTCCCGACGACGCCCCGCCGCCCACGCTTGTTTTGGCGGTCGATCAGGCAGAGGAGATGTTCAACGTCGATCGCGGGAGCGGCGCGCAGGCCGGCGCTGAAACGGATGCCTTCCTGCAACTCATTGGTGCCGCGCTGCGCGCGCCGGACGGGAGCGATTCCGTCCGTCACACGCCGTTGATCGTCGCCTTCACCATCCGCTCCGACCGCTACCAGCCGTTGCAGATCGCCCCCGCGCTGCAGGGCATCCGCAGCGTGGTCTTCGACGCGCTCAAGCCGATGCCGCGCACCCAGTTCAAGGAGGTGATCACCGGCCCGGCACGACGCGCCAGCGCAAGCGGAAAGCCACTCGACATCCACGCCGATCTCGTCGGCCGTCTGCTCGACGACTGCCAACGCGGTGCGGACACCCTGCCCGTGCTCGGCCTTACCCTCGCGCGCCTCTACCGCGATTACGGCAGCGACGGTGATTTGACGCTTGCCGAATATGAAGCAATGGGCGGCATGGAGCACGTCATCCGCAACGAAGCCGAATCGGTGCTTTCCACAGACCCGACTACTCGGGCAACCCAACTCGAACGGCTGCGCGATGCCTTCATCCCCGCGCTCGTCACGATCGACCCGCAGAGCAACGAAGCGCTGCGCCGGGTCGCCGCGATGTCGGAACTCCCAGGCGACAGCCACCCGCTGGTGCAGGCTCTCATCGACGGACACTTGTTGCTCAGCGACCTGCGCGAAGGCGAGTTGGTTGTCGAAGTGGCGCACGAGAGCCTGTTCCGCCAATGGGACGTACTGGCCGACTGGTTGCGCGAGGAGGCCGCGGACTTGAAGGAGATCGACCGCGTGGAACAGGCGGTAATTGCCTGGAAGAGCAGCGGCGAAAAGTCCGCATGGCTGATGGAAGGCGAGCGCCTGACGATTGCCGAGACCCTCGCCGCAAAAGCGCGTTACCGCCAGCGACTGGGGGACGCCGAGGCGTTCCTGCGCGCGTCCCGTGAGCGTGAAACACGGCGGCGCGACGACGAACAGAGGCAGCGCAAGAAGCAGATCAACCGGCTACGCGCGACGGTCGTTGCCGTGGGCGTGGCGCTGATGGCGGCGGTCGTCGGGGTCTTCTATACGAACGCGGCGGAGGAGCGGACCGCTGAGGCGCTGGCGTCTAGGGAAGCGGCCCTGCGGCAAGCCATCGGGTTGCGACTTGCTATCGAGGCGAGCGCGATGTTGGGAGGTGATCGAATCGGCGGCGATGAACGCGCCTTGCTTCAGCTCGTGACGGCGGGGCGCGTGGTTAGGCACCTGGAAGTCGAAGGCGCGCAACTCGATGCGCTGGTCTCCCGCATTCTGATGGAGAAGATCGTCACCACTGGCAGCACGATCCGGAATGTGGCCTTCAGTCCCGATGGCACGCGCATCGTTTCGGGCTACGCGGCCAACACCGTCCGCCTGTGGGATGCTGCCACCGGCCAGCTCATCGGTGAGCCCCTGCGCGGGCATCAGGACCGGGTTTCGAGCGTGGCCTTCAGCCCCGACGGCACTCGCATCGTCTCGGGCAGTTGGGACAGAACCCTGAAACTGTGGGATGCGAATACTGGCCGAGAACTGGGCTCGCCGCTGTGGGGGCACCAGGAGTGGGTTTCGAGCGTGGCCTTCA
Source organism: Rhodocyclaceae bacterium (assembly GCA_041565515.1). Classification (GTDB taxonomy): domain Bacteria; phylum Pseudomonadota; class Gammaproteobacteria; order Burkholderiales; family Rhodocyclaceae; genus Thauera. The sequence continues at coordinate 5,531 of JBFGUQ010000162.1, forward strand.
GCCCTGACGGCACACGAATCGCTTCGGGCAGTGGTGATTCGACCTTGCGGCTGTGGGATGCGTTAACGGGAAAACCTATCGGACCACCATTGGACGGGCATCACCTAGCTGAAGTTACGAGTGTGGCCTTCAGCCCCGACGGCGGCCGCATCGCCTCGGGCGGTAGCGACAACGCCTTGCGCCTGTGGGATGCTCAAAGCGGCAAACCTATCGGATCGTCAATGCGGGGGAAAGAGTGGACGGTGACGAGCGTGGCCTTTAGTCCCGACGGTAGACGCATCGTCATGGCCAGTGATGACCCTGTCCTGCGCCTTTGGGATACGAGCACCGGCGAGGAAGTCGGCCCAGCTTTGAAGGGGCACGAGAAGTGGGTTTCGAGCGTGGCCTTCAGCCCTGATGGCGCCCGCATCGTCTCGGGCGGTGCTGACAGGACCTTGCGCCTCTGGGATGCTAGTAGCGGCGAACCCGTCGGCAAGCCGTTGCGGCAGCACGAGAACGAGGTCACTAGCGTGGCCTTCAGCCCTGACGGCAAACGGATTATCTCGGCCGGGACCGACAACACGCTGCGCTTGTGGG
>JBFGUQ010000163.1:0-6073 GCA_041565515.1 Rhodocyclaceae bacterium
GCAGGCGCGGCAGGCGCGGCGGGTGGCGCGGCAGCAGGTGCCGCGGCCGCTGGCGGCGCCGGGGCGGCGGCCGCGGCTGGAACCGGCGCGGCGGCGGCAGCCGGGGCAGCTGGAGCGGCGGCGGCAGCGGCGGCCTCGGCAGCCTCGAGCTTCAGCACCAGGCTGCCCTGCGACACGCGGTCGCCCACCTTCACCAGCACCTCGCGCACGACGCCGCCGGCGGGCGCCGGCACATCCATGGTCGCCTTGTCGGACTCCAGCGTGACGATCGCATCCTCCGCTGCGATCGTATCGCCGGGCTTGACCAGCAGCTCGATCACCGGCACGTCCTTGTAGTCGCCGATGTCCGGCACGGTCACGTCAATAAGTCGGGTCATGTCTCCACCTCGAATGGATTTGGGTACGCGGGCGCGCCGGCGGCGGGCGATCGCCCGGCCGCCGCGTCACCCGCTTCGGGCATGGGTTTCAGATCGCCAGCGGACTGGGCTTGCCGGCATCGATGCCGAGGCGCTCGAGCAGGCCGTCGAGGCTCGTGCGCGGCAGCGCGCCCTCGGCGACGAGGCTCTGGATGGCGGCGAGCGTGACGTAGCGGGCATCGACCTCGAAGAAGTCGCGCAACGCCACGCGCGTGTCCGAGCGGCCGAAGCCGTCGGTCCCGAGCACGGTGAACCGGCCCGGCACCCAGTTGCGGATCAGGTCCGGATAGCCGCGCACGAAATCGGTCGCCGCCACCACCGGCCCGCCACGCTCGGCGAGCTGCTGCGTGACCCAGGGCTGGCGCGGCGTCTCGGTCGGATGCAGGAGGTTCCAGCGATCGCACTCGATGCCTTCCTTGCGCAGTTCGCCGAAGCTGGTGGCGCTCCAGACGTCGGCGGCGACGCCGAACTCGGCCTCGAGGCGCTCCGCCGCCTCCAGCACCTGGCGCAGGATGCTGCCGCTGCCCACGAGCTGCACCCGCGGCTTGTCCTCGACGGTGCTGGTGCGCAGGCGATAGAGCCCGCGGCGAATGCCTTCCTCGGCGCCGACCGGCATCGCCGGCTGGGCATAGTTCTCGTTGTAGATCGTGATGTAGTAGAAGCCGTTGTCACCCTCGGCCATCATCCGGCGCACGCCGTCCTCGACGATCACCGCGACTTCGTAGCCATAGGTCGGGTCATAGGCGCGGCAGGTCGGAATCGTCGCGGCGTAGATCTGGCTCTGGCCGTCCTCGTGCTGCAGGCCCTCGCCCGACAGCGTCGTGCGCCCGGCGGTGGCACCGAGCAGGAAGCCGCGCGCCTGGCAGTCGGCGGCGTTCCAGATCAGGTCGGCGACGCGCTGGAAGCCGAACATCGAGTAGAAGATGTAGAACGGCAGCATCGGCTCGCCGCTGTGCGAGTAGGCGGTGCCGGCGGCGATCCACGACGCCATCGAGCCGGCCTCGGAGATCCCCTCCTCGAGGATCTGGCCCTTGATGTCCTCGCGGTAGAACGCGAGCTGATCGCTGTCCTGCGGCGTGTAGCGCTGCCCCCACGGCGAGTAGATGCCGAACTGGCGGAACATGTCCTGCATGCCGAAGGTACGCGCCTCGTCGGCGACCACCGGCACGATGCGCGGACCGAGCTGGCTGTCGCGCATCAGCTTGTTGAGCAGGCGCACGGTGGCCATCGTGGTGGAGATCTCGCGGTCGCCGGAGTCCGCATGGAAGGGCACGTAAAGGTCCGGCTGCGACAGCTCGATCGGTCGCGCCTCGTGGCTGCGGCTGGGCACGTAGCCGCCGAGTGCCGCGCGGCGTTCCTGCAGGTAGCGCACCTCGGGGCTGTTCTCGCCCGGATGGAAGTAGCGCAGCTCCTCCAGATCCTGGTCGGAAAGCGGCAGGCCGAAGCGCTCGCGGAAGCGCTCGAGGTCGGCGCGCGCAAGCTTCTTGGTCTGGTGCGAGGTGTTCGCGCCCTGGCCCGAGGCGCCCATGCCGAAGCCCTTGGTGGTCTGCGCCAGGATCACCGTCGGCTGGCCGCGGTGCGCCACCGCCGCGGCGTAGGCCGCATGCACCTTGGCCGGGTCGTGGCCGCCGCGCTTGAGCGCGTCGATGTCCTGGTCCGACATGTTCGCCACCAGCGCGGCGAGCTCCGGGTAGCGCGAGAAGAAGTGCTCGCGATTGTAGTGGCCGTCGGTCGCGGAGAGCTTCTGGAACTCGCCATCCACCGCCTCGGCCATGCGCCTGAGGATCCAGCCCTCGCGGTCACGGGCGAAGAGCACGTCCCAGTTGCTGCCCCACAGGCACTTGATGACGTTCCAGCCGGCGCCGGCAAACAGGGTTTCGAGTTCCTGCACCACGTTGCCGTTGCCGCGCACCGGGCCGTCGAGGCGCTGCAGGTTGCAGTTGACCACCAGCACCATGTTGTCGAGCTGCTCGCGCGCGGCGAGCGAGATGCCGGCGAGCGACTCGGGCTCGTCCATCTCGCCGTCGCCGACGAAGGCCCACACCCGGCGGTCGCTCGGGGCGGTGATGCCGCGGTGCTCCTGGTAGCGCTGGAAGCGCGCCTGGTAGATCGCGCTGAGCAGGCCGAGGCCCATCGAGCCGGTCGGGAACTGCCAGAAATCCGGCATCAGCGACGGATGCGGATAGGACGACAGGCCGCGCCCGATGCCGCCCGAGACCTCGCGCCGGAAATGCGCGAGGCGGTCCTCGGACAGGCGGCCTTCGAGGAAGGCGCGCGCATAGACGCCCGGCGATGCGTGGGCCTGGAAGTAGACCAGATCGCCCGGATGGGCATCGCTGCGGCCACGGAAGAAATGGTTGAAGCCGACCTCGAACAGGTCCGCGATCGAGGCGTAGGTGGCGATGTGCCCGCCCAGTTCGGGGTGGGCCTTGTTGGCGCGCGAGACCATCGCCAGCGCATTCCAGCGATGGATCGCGGTGATACGTGCCTCCATGTCGATATCGCCCGGATAGGCCGGCTGCGCATCGACGCCGATCGTGTTGCGATAAGGCGTCGTGTGACGCGTGTGGAAGCGCCCGCCGGCGCGGCGGCCGGATTCGATCAGGCGGTCGAGCAGGTACTCCCCGCGACCGAGCCCTCGACGCTCGATTACCTCGGCCAGGCTGTCGAGCCAGTCCAGGGTCTCGTCCGGGTCGCTGTCGGCTGCAGGATTGGGGATGAGCTGTTGCGATATCTGTGTCATGGCCCTCGGGCTCCTTGGAAAGACCGCACGCGCGTCGAGTGGCGAGAGTCGGTGATATGGGATTGGCGGGTTGCGATTCAGTCTAATGTGCCGATCCGGCGAACCGATTGTCCTAGTTCACTACGATCGACTTGTGTGGCGGGTCACGCACGCCAGCGCTGCGCCGGGGTCTCGGGGGCGGGCCGCGCCCGATGCGCCGCGCCGCGCATGGGCTGCCCGCGGCTGCATCCGTGCGAGGAAAGTATAGGTTTGGATCGACGTCGCCTTGTTGCCAAATAGACCGGTATCGTGCTTGTATTGGCAATAAACCTGTCGAGAAGCCATATGCTGCGCAACAAGCGAGAAGTCGATCGACTGGATCAGACGGACATCGCACTGCTGAACCGCCTGCAGACCGATGCCCGCATCACCAACGTGGCGCTGGCAGAGAGCGCTCACCTTTCGCCCGCGCCCTGTCTGCGCCGAGTGCGCGACCTGGAAGCGGCGGGCGTGATCCGCGGCTACGTGACCCTGCTCGACCCCGAGGCGGTCGGCCTGGATATCTCGATGTTCATCCAGGTGAGCCTCGAAAAGCAGGTGGGCAGTGCTTTGCGGGTGTTCGAGGAGACGATCGAAACCTACCCCGAGGTGATGGAGTGCTATCTCATGACCGGCGATTCGGACTACCTGCTGCGCGTGGTGGCGCCGGACCTGAAAGCCTTGCAGAGCTTCATCGTCGACCGGCTGGCGCGCATTCCGCATGTATCGAACATCCGCTCGAGCATGACGCTCAAGCAGGTCAAGTACAAGACGGCGCTGCCGATCGACCTCGCCTGAGCTGCATCCCGTGTTGCGCGCCGGCGCAACCGCGCTCAGCGCGCGATGCTCACTCCAGCACCTCGACCGCCATGCCGAGCTCGAGCCGGCCGCTGCGGTCGTGGATCAGGTTCTGGCCGAAGAAGACCTGGTTGCCCCGTCGGCGATAGCCCATCAGGGTGCGCAGCGGTTCCTTGCCGCGCTGCGCGGTGGCGGGGTCGATGGTCGGGATGATGCAGCGCGCGCAGGGCTTGGCGACGCGGAAGATCAGCTCACCGATGCGGATGCGCCGCCAGTCGTCCTCGCCATAGGGCTCGCAGCCCTCGACCACCAGGTTCGGCCTGAAGCGCAGCATCGGCACCGGCTGGTCCAGGCGGGTGTTGAGGTCGTCGAGCGAAGCCTGCGAAATCAGCAGGAAAGGGAAGCCGTCCGCGAAGCCGACCTGGTCGGCAGGATCCGCAAAGGCGGCATCGACCGGCCTGACCACATCGTCGGGCATGGCCACCAGGCGGCAGGGGACGGACAGGAAATCGCTCAGCCAGGCATCGGTCTCGGCGCCTGCGGTCGCGGCCTTCACCTTGTCGCCCCAGACGACGACCTCGATCCGGTCGCCCCCTTGCCGGCAGGCGGCGACCTCCGGATAGCCCGAGGCGCGCAGCCAGAGCAGACCCTCCTCATCCACCCTGGCCTTGATCAGCGACATCCGCGGCTGCTCGCGCTGGGTGAGGAAGCGCCCGCGCGCATCGACGACCATCCAGTGGCGATCGAAAGCGAAGCCTCTGGCATCTACGTCGAGGGACTCGAACTGCTCGCCACCGAACGACTTCACCGGGTAGCGATACAGGGCACTCAGGGTCAATCCCGCCATCACCTCTTCTCCTCGACGCAGGCGCAAACGAAGACCGAAGCGGTCGGTCCGGACCGCGCACCGAACCTCCGTTCTCGTCCGAGACAGTCTAGCCCGCCTGCATGACTTCCGTCGCATGCACCAGGACAATCCTCCACACGCCGTCCTGCGCCCATCGACACGCCACCCGCACGGGCGGCTAGCCGCCCCGCAGCTCCCGCCCCCGGCTCGCAGCCATCTCGGGGCGCGGCACCTCGTTCGCGCTCACCCCCTGGGACTGCAGCTTTTCATCGGCCCAGTCGCGGTCCCCGGGCGCCAGGTCCAGGCCGTCCTGCTCGATGTCCCGCGCGGGTTCGAAGCACAGTTCGGTCAGGATCGCGAAGTGGTCGGAACCGAAGGGCGGCAGGCGGCGCATGCGCGCCAGCGTGAAGTGTTCGCTGTGGAACAGGTGATCCAGCGGCCAGCGTATCGGCCAGTACTGGGCGTGGAAGGTGTTGAACATGCCGCGGCCCACGCGCGGATCCAGCAGGCCGCTCACCTTGCGGAACAGCCGGGTGGTCGCGGACCAGGCGACGTCGTTGAGGTCGCCGGTGACGATCACCGCTTCGTCCGAACCCGCGACGCTGCGCCCCACCATCACCAGCTCGGCGTCGCGCTCGGCCGACTCGTCGTTCTCGGTCGGGCTGGGCGGCGCCGGATGGAGGAAATGCACCCGCACCGGCTGCCCGCAACGCAGCTCGATCAGGGCATGCATCGAGGGTACGTCCGGCTCCACCAGGAACTCGATGGAGCTGTTGCGCAGCTTCAGCCTCGAATACACGTGCATGCCGTAGAGATTATCCAGCGGGCACTTGATCGTAAACGGATAGTCGTGCTCCAGCACCGTCAGCCGGTCCTGCCACCACTGGTCGGACTCGAGCGTGACCAGCACGTCGGGGTCGTTGTCGCGCACCAGCTGGATCAGGCCTGCGGAATTGCGATTGGGGGCCAGCACGTTGGCGGTCATGACGCGGATGCGGCGGTCCGGATCGGTGGACCTCGATGCCTTCACCTCCACCGGGCACAGCGGCGTGTAGGGAAGGATCCACCAGGCCTGGTAGGCGAGGCAGGCGACGCTGGGCAGCACGAGCAGCCAGCTCCCGGCCTGCGACAGGTCGAGCACGAGCAGTTGCGCCACCAGCAAGAGCGCCAGCAGGGCGCTCAGCTGCAAACGCGGAAAATCCCAGCCGCGAACCCACCACGCCTCGTGCCGCGACAGCGGCAGCACGGTCA
>JBFGUQ010000164.1:0-6054 GCA_041565515.1 Rhodocyclaceae bacterium
CGGCGCCGGGTAGTAGCCACCCTCGCCCTGGACCGGCTCGACGATGAAGGCGGCAACCCGTTTGGGCTCGATGCTGGCCTTGAACAGCATCTCGATGCCGTGGATGGCATCGTCGACGCTGACGCCGTGCAGCGCGCAGGGATAGGGCGCGTGGAAGATCTCGCCCGGGAAGGGGCCGACGCCGAGCTTGTAGGGGTCGATCTTGCCGGTCAGGCCGAGCGCGAGCAGCGTGCGACCGTGGAAGCCGCCATTGAAGGCGATCACGCCGGGGCGCCCGGTGAAGGCGCGGGCGATCTTGATCGAGTTCTCGACCGCCTCGGCGCCGGTGTTCATCAGCATCGTCTTCTTCGGCGCATCGCCCGGCGCGAGCGCGTTGAGGCGCTCGGCCAGTTGCACGTAGGGGTCATAGGCGACCACCTGGAAGCAGGTGTGGCTGAAAAGCGGAATCTGCTGCTGCACGGCCTCGACCACCTTGGGGTGGCAATGGCCGGTGTTCACCACCGCGATGCCGGCGACGAAGTCGATGTAGCGACGGCCCTCGACGTCCCAGACCTCGGCGTTCTTCGCCCGCGCGGCGAAGAGCCCGTGCGCCTGGCCGACCCCGCGCGGCAGGGCATTCGCGCGCCGCGCCATCATGTCGGTGTTGTTGATGCCCGGGGGCATGGTGTTGGCATTCATGCTGCTCTCCTTGGTTCTTTCTGGGGTGCCTCGGCGGGTCTTACTTGACGCCGCCCATGCACAGGTACTTGATCTCGAGGTAATCCTCGATGCCGTATTTGGAGCCCTCGCGGCCGAGGCCGGACGACTTCACGCCGCCGAACGGCGCCACCTCGGTCGAGATGATCCCGGTGTTGATGCCGACGATGCCGTATTCGAGCGCCGCCGACACGCGCCAGACGCGGTTGATGCCTTCGGAATAGAAGTAGGCGGCCAGGCCGAACTCGGTGTCGTTGGCCATGCGGATCGCCTCGGCCTCGTCCGTGAAGCGGAACAGGGGTGCGACCGGGCCGAAGGTCTCCTCGCGCGCGACCTTCATCGCCGGCGTCACGTCGGCAAGGATCGTCGGCTCGAAGAAGGTCCGGCCCAGCGCGTGGCGCTTGCCGCCGGTGACGATGCGGGCGCCCTTGGAGACCGCATCCTCGATGTGCTCCTCGACCTTCTCGACCGCGTTCATGTCGATCAGCGGCCCCTGGGTCACGCCGTCCTCGACGCCGCGACCGACCTTGAACTTCGCCACCGCGGCGGCCAGCTTCTCCGCGAAGGCGTCATACACGCCATCCTGCACCAGCAGCCGGTTCGCGCACACGCAGGTCTGGCCGGCGTTGCGGTACTTGGACGCGAGCGCCCCCTCGACCGCGGCGTCGAGATCGGCGTCGTCGAAGACGATGAAGGGGGCATTGCCGCCGAGTTCCAGCGACAGCTTCTTGACCGTCGGCGCACACTGCGCGGCGAGCTTGACGCCGATCTCGGTCGAACCGGTGAAGGTGAGCTTGCGCACGATCGGGTTGGCGGTGAGCTCGCCGCCGATCTCGCTGGCCGAACCGGTGACGACGTTGAACACGCCCGGCGGCACCCCCGCACGCTCGGCGAGCGCGGCCAGCGCCAGCGCCGAGTAGGGCGTCTGCGTCGCCGGCTTGAGCACCATCGTGCATCCGGCGGCCAGCGCGGGGCCGGCCTTGCGGGTGATCATCGCCGCCGGGAAGTTCCATGGCGTGATCGCCGCGCACACCCCGATCGGTTCCTTGGTGACGACGATGCGCTTGTCCGGCTGGTGGCCGGGGATCACGTCGCCGTAGATACGCTTGCCTTCCTCGGCGAACCACTCGATGAACGAGGCCGCGTACAGGATCTCGCCGCGGGACTCGGCCAGCGGCTTGCCCTGCTCGGCCGTCATCAACTGGGCGAGATCCTCCTGGTTGGCGATCAGCAGGTCGAACCACTTGCGCAGGATGCGCGCGCGGGCACCGGCGGTCTGGGCGCGCCAGGCCGGCAGGGCCGCGTTTGCGGCCTCGATCGCACGCCGGGTCTCGCTGCCACCCATCTTCGGGATGGTGCCCAGGGTGGCGCCATCGGCCGGGTTGTGCACCGCGATGGTCTCGCCGCTGTCGGCATCGACCCACTGGCCGTCTATGTAACACCGGGTATTGAACAGCTCGGCGTCTTTCAGGTTGAGGCTCATCGATCGTTCTCCATATGCATTTCGTTTCGGCTCGGGGATAGGAGCCCTGTCCGGCGCGACGCATCGCCTCGCCACCACCGAATCATAGTCCGCATGTCTTGCCGCATCGAATCGTGCGTCTCGCCCAGTTTAAGCGCAATATGGCACCCGACAAGGAGCCATTTCAGTCATCACAAAGGGAGCCAATCAGGCGGCCGAGCATGGAAATCGGCATCATCGCTGACATCGTCCTGCAGAACCTGCGCGGCCAGCCCGCCGAGCTCGCGCTGCGGGTTCGCCTTTACCTGGCCCTGCGCCAGGCGATCCTCGCGCGCGGCATCCTGCCCGGTACGCGCCTGCCGCCCTCGCGCGCCCTCGCCGCCGAACTCGGCGTGGGCCGCAACACCGTGACCAAGGCCTACGACCAGCTTGCGGTGGAGGGCTATCTCGAGGGTCGCGTCGGCTCCGGCACCTTTGTCAGCGACGCCCTGCCGGGCTCGGCGATGCGAACGGAAGCGCCCCGTCGCGCCGCGCCCCGGAACGACACGCTGCTGTCGCGGCGAGGGGCCGAAGTGTCGCGGCTGACGAGCAGCAGCCGCGTCCAGCAGGGCGCCTTCATGCCGGGCATCCCCGACGTCGAGCAGTTCCCCTTCCATGTCTGGCGACGCCTTGTGGCGAAGTACATCCATCCGCGCGAGTCGCATCTGCTGCAGCATGCGGTCGGCGGCTACGGCCCGCTACGTGTCACCCTGGCCGAGTACCTGCGCTCGAGCCGGCTGGTGTCCTGCGATCCGAAGCAGATCCTGATCTTCAACGGCACGCACCAGGCGGTGGACCTGTGCGCGCGCATGCTGTGCGACGAGGACGATCGGGTGTGGATGGAGGAGCCCGGCTACTGGGGCGTGCGCACCGTGCTGCGGACCGCCGGGCTCGACACCGTGCCGATCCCGCTCGACGACAAGGGCATCGCCCCGAGCGCGCAAGACTGGGCTCAGCCGCCGAAACTGATCTTTGTTTCGCCCTCCAGCCAGTACCCGACGGGTACCGTGCTGGCGCTGGAGCGACGGCTCGAACTGATCCGGCTCGCGCAGCGCAACGACGCCTGGATCATCGAGGACGACTACGACAACGAGCTGCGCTACCACGGCAACCCGGTCGCCTCGATGTTCGGCCTCGCCGGCGCGCGCCGGGTGATCTACCTCGGCACCTTCAGCAAGGTCATGTTTCCCGGCCTGCGGATTTCCTATCTGGTGGTTCCGCCCGAACTCGTCGACAGCTTCACCGTGGGCAACACCGAGCTCTATCGCGAGGGCCGCCTGACCGATCAGGCCGCGCTGGCGGAGTTCATTGCCGAAGGGCACTTCTCCGCCCACATCAAGCGCATGCGCAAGATCTATCGCGAGCGCCGCGACACCCTGCAGGATGCGATCGCATCCCGTCTGGGCGGGGCGGTCACCGGCTCCGGCGGGCACGCCGGCATCCACCTGCTGTATCGCTTCAATGCGCCGGTCGACGATATGCGGATCGCCGACACGGCACTGTCGCGGGGCGTGGTCGTGCGCCCGCTGTCGCTGTATTACATCCGCGCGGAGCAGGCGAAGCCTGGAATGAATCTCGGCTACGCCAGCGTCCCGGTCGAGCGCATCGGCCCCGCCGTCGATGTGCTCGCGCGGGTCGTCGAGGACGCCATCGGCAGGAAGGCCGCCGGCTAGGCCGCCCAGATGCGACAAAGCCCGGCGCGGGGCCGGGCTTTGCGCGACAGCAAGGCTGGCGACGACTTACATCATGCCCAGCGCCGAGGGCAGGAAGGTCGAGATGCTCGGGATGTAGGTGACCAGGATCAGGAACACCAGCATCGTGTAGAGCCAGGGCAGCACGGCCTTGGTCATCTCGGTCATGCCCTGGTTGGTGATGCCGCTGGCGACGAACAGGTTCAGACCCACAGGCGGCGTGATCATGCCGATCTCCATGTTCACCGTGATGATGATGCCGAAGTGGATCGGATCGATGCCGAGCGCCACCGCCACCGGGAACAGGATCGGCGCCAGGATCAGGATGATCGACGACGGCTCCATGATGTTGCCCGCGAGCAGCAGCAGGATGTTCACCACGACGAGGAAGCCGACCGGGCCCAGGCCGCTGGCGACGATCGCCTCGGCCATGCGCTGCGGGATCTGCTCCGAGGTCAGGATGAAGGAGAACAGGATCGCGCTGGCGATGATGAACAGCAGCATCGAGCTCATGTTCGCCGAGTCGAGCAGCACGCGCGGGATCTGCTTGAAGGTCAGGTCCTTGTAGACGAACACCGCGATGAAGAAGGCGTACACCGCGCTCATCGCCGCCGCTTCGGTCGGGGTGAACATGCCCGAGTAGATGCCGCCCATCACCACCACGATCAGCATCAGGCCCCAGAACGCATCCCTGAAGTACTTCAGCCTCAGCGCCCAGGGTGCCCGCGGCTGCGTCGGGTAGTTGTTCTTGCGCGCCACGTACCAGGTGCACAGGCCGAGCATGAACGCGAGCAGCAGGCCCGGGATCACCCCGGCCATGAACAGCGCGCCGACCGAGGAGTTGGTCGTCACCGCGTACATCACCATGACGATAGATGGCGGGATCAGGATGCCCAGACCGCCGGCCGAGGCCACGACGCCTGCGCCGAAGCGGATCGGGAAGCCCTGCTTGACCATCGCCGGGATCAGGATCGAGCCGATCGCGACCACCGTGGCAGGGCTCGAGCCCGACACCGCGGCGAACAGTGCGCAGGCCAGCACCGCCGACATGCCCAGGCCGCCGCGCAGGTGGCCCACCATGCCGGTGGCGAAGTTGATCATGCGCCGCGCCACGCCACCGTGGGTGAGGAAGTTCCCGGCGAGGATGAAGAACGGGATCGCCATGATCTCGAACTTCTCGATGCCGGTGAACATCTTCAGCGCCACCGAAGCCAGCGGCGTGTCGGTGAAGGCGAACATGAAGGTCAGCACGGTGAGGCCGAGCGCCACGCCCACCGGCATGCCGATCGCCATGAGGACGATCAGCAGACCGAAAATAATGAATGTATTCATCTCTGCGTGCTCCTGTTATGCCTTGTCCGAGGGCTTGTTCTTGCCGTCGGGCCCCTTCGGATGGGTCTTCTCCCATTCGGCGTCGCTCATGCCGGCCTGGCGATGCTCGACGTCCTCGCCGAGCGTGATCGCCTCGCCCTCGAGCAGCACGTTGGGGTCGTCGTCCTCGTCCAGGCCCTCGACGTGGCCGTGGTCGTGACGCGGCAACTCGCCGGTCCGGGCAAAGCTCGCCATGACCTGCAGGAAGCGGTAGCACATCAGGAAGGAGCCCAGCGGCACGGCCGAGTACACGATCCAGGTCGGCCACTCGAGGTCGGGCGTGGTCGGGCCCTCGAAGAAGTCGCCGGTGTCGCTGCCGAGCAGCGTCAGCGTTTCGTAGGCCATGCCGTTCTCCCACACGAAGTAGGCGCCGAACAGGCCGATCAGGCCGGTGAAGATCACGCCGCAGATCAGGCCGAGCTGGATCATCGCCGCGCGCGGCTTGTCCGCCAGGTTGTTGATGAGCACGTCGACGCCGACATGGATGCCGGTGCGCACGCCATAGGCGGCGCCGAACTTCGCCATCCACACGAAGAGGATGATGCAGAACTCCTGGGCCCAGCCCATGTTGAGCGACAGCAGCCAGTCCTGCACGCCGGGAATGGCGAAGCCGGAGCCGTAGCGATGGACCACAGAGATGAAGATCACGATCGTGGCGACCGCCATCAGCGCGGCGATGATGATCTCCTCGAGGCGGTCGAGAATCTTGTTCATGTTGGGTTTCTCCCCGAAAAAACGCCCGTCAGGCGGGATCTCCCGACGGGCGTGGCCTGGGTGTGAAGGCAGGAATTACAG
>JBFGUQ010000165.1:0-6052 GCA_041565515.1 Rhodocyclaceae bacterium
CGCGGCGTGAGCCTGGGCAAGGACGGCGCGGTGCGCAGCTGCATCACGCCCGAACAGGCGAAGCAGGACAACATCTACTCCGGCAAGGTCGAGGGCAACTGCACCCTGACCGAGGTGGTGAAGACCGCCAGCTCGGTGAAGGGCCGCCTCACTTGCACGCAGCCCGACGCCAGCGGGACCTTCGCGGCGCGCATCGACGGCCCGGAGCACTTCAGCACTCGCGTCGACATGAAGTCCCCGCGCGGCGACCTGCAGATGGAGACCGACGCACGCTGGGTCGCTGCGCAGTGCGCGACGGCGCGGGCGGTCGTGCCGCCTCGGACGCAGTAGAAGACGGCCGGCAACGCCGCGGCGGCGGTCTGCGCCACGAGCGGGAAGGACCGCGAAGGCCGCTGCCGGACGCGCTCCGGCAGCGCGCCGGCCCCGGGCGGCGCTCCTGTCCGGACCCGCCGCCATCTGTCTGCCGGCAGCCGACATTTCATCGGTTTTCTCGACAAATCATTCTCTTCGATCCGAATTGTTCGAAGCGTCCGTTGTTCGTACCATGTACGTCTTCCTTTCACGATGAAGGGAAGGCGTCGACCCTCGCATCGACGTTCGAGCAGCCGGCGCCAGGCCCGGCTCATCAACGAGAAGTCCGCCATGAAACGTACCCTGCTGTTCCTCGCAACCAATATGGCCATCGTGCTGGTGCTGTCGGTGACGATGCGCCTGCTCGGCGTCGAGCCCTATCTCAACGCCAACGGACTGGACCTGACGTCGCTGCTGATCTTCGCCGCGGTGATGGGCTTCGGTGGCTCCCTGATCTCGCTCGCGATCTCCAAGTGGACGGCAAAGCGGGCGATGGGTGTGCACGTCATCGAGACCCCCTCGAATGCCACCGAAGTCTGGCTCGTCGATACGATCCGCAGGTTTGCCGGCGAGGCCGGCATCAGGATGCCGGAGGTCGGCATCTACGACTCGCCCGACGTCAACGCCTTTGCAACCGGCATGAGCCGGAACAGCTCGCTGATCGCCGTCTCGACCGGCCTGCTGCAGCAGATGACGCGCCAGGAGGCGGAGGCCGTGCTGGGCCACGAGGTCGCGCACGCGGCCAATGGCGACATGGTGACCCTGGCGCTGATCCAGGGCGTCGTGAACACCTTCGTCATGTTCCTGTCGCGCGTCATCGGCCACCTCGTCGATCGCGTGGTGTTCAAGACCGAGCGCGGGCACGGGCCGGCGTTCTTCGTCACCATGATCGTTGCCGAACTGGTGCTCGGCATCCTCGCCTCGATCATCGTCATGTGGTTCTCGCGCCAGCGCGAGTTCCGCGCCGACCGCGGCGGCGCGAGCCTGGCCGGGCGCGGGAATATGATCGCCGCGCTGCAGCGCTTGAACAGCCTGCATCCCCAGCCGCTGCCCGACAGGATGGCCGCGTTCGGCATCGGTGGCGGCGCCGGCGGCGGTCTCAAGCGCCTGTTCATGACGCACCCGCCGCTCGAGGAACGCATCGCGGCCCTGCGCGCGGGACAGTGACGATGACCAACGCCGCCACCCGGACCCGGCACGCGGGCCTTCTCGAGCGCATCGGGCGCTTCATCGAGCACCCCCGCGTGCAGCGCGCCATCATCGCGCTGATCCTGATCAACGCCGCCCTGCTCGGGCTCGAGACCTGGCCGGCGGCGATGGCCTTCGCTGGCCCGGCGATCGTCGCACTCGACGGCGCCATCCTCGCGATATTCGTGGTCGAGATCGTCCTCCGCCTGTGCGTCCATCGCAGCGCGTTCTGGCGCGACCCCTGGTCGGTCTTCGATTTCGCGGTCGTGGCCATCGCCTTGTTGCCGGCGACCGGCCCCCTCGCGGTGCTGCGCGCCCTGCGGGTGCTGCGCGTGCTGAGGCTGCTGACGATGGTGCCCTCGATGCGCCGCGTCGTCGGCGCACTGCTGGGGGCGATCCCCGGCCTGCTCTCGATCGGCCTGGTGTTGCTGATCTTCTACTACGTGTTTGCCGTGGTGGCGACCAACCTCTTCGGCGCGCGTCACCCGGAATGGTTCGGCGATATCGGCAGCTCGCTGTACACGCTGTTCCAGGTCATGACCCTCGAGAGCTGGTCGATGGGCATCGCCCGCCCGGTGATGGAGGACTCCCCCTATGCGTGGGCGTTCTTCATTCCCTTCATCCTGATCGCCACCTTCACGATGCTCAACCTGTTCATCGCGATCATCGTCAACGCCATGCAGAGCTTCAGTGAAGACGAACAACGCGAGGTCGTCGCCGCGGTCGACCAGGCGCGGACCCACATCGAAGGCGATCTGCATGCGGAAGTGCAGGCGCTGCGCGAGGACATACGCGGGCTCAAGGCAATGCTGGCGCAGAAGGTCGCGCAGCCGGACCAGCCGAAGGCCGGCGCTGCGCCAGCCGGCGACCGCGCCTGAACCGGGGCGCGTTCACTTCGTCTCCCCGCGCTCCAGGCGGCGAAGCAGCGCGAGGACGATCAAGGCCACGGCGGTCGCGACGGCCGCGGTGACGAACTGCCCCAGCCCCGCGGTCACGCCGATCGCGCAGGTCATCCACAGACCGGCCGCCGTCGTCAAACCCCGGATGGCCCCTGCCTGCTCGCTCTTCAGGATCGCGCCGGCGCCGAGGAAGCCGATGCCGGTGACCAGCCCCTGCACGATCCTCGACATGGCATCCTCGCCCATCTCGGCGTGGATGCCCGCAATGACCAGGAGCGCGGACCCCGCCGCGGTGATGATATGCGTCCGCAGCCCGGCCGCCTTGCCGACGCGCTCGCGCTGGTAGCCGATCGCCCCGCCGCACACCACGGCGATGGTCAGACGCAGCAGCGCCTGGATGATCTCGCGACCGTCTGCGCCGCCGGCGTACAACTCGGCAAGCAGGATATCCATGCAATCCTCCCCGGAACAGGCGAACTCGTCACCGCAATCCCGCCCGCAGTATATCGCCGCCGGATCGCCTCATCCGGGATCGATATGCCGGCGCGGGCGGATCCACCCGATCCGGATGGATCCATCGGCCTACAATAAGGGCTTCATCCGCCGGGCTTCGCCCGCGCGTGAATCCAACTCGGATATCGAGGCTGAATTGACATGACGAAGAACTGGATCCGCCGCATCGCCATCGTCCTCGGCGTACTGGTGCTGCTGCTCGGGGCGGCGGCTGCCGTGCTGATCGCCACTTTCGATGCCAACCGCTACAAGACCGTGGCGATCGACTGGATGATGACCGAGCACCAGCGCACGCTGGCCATCGACGGACCGATCGAGCTGTCCTTCTTCCCGCGACTGGCGGTGAAGGCCTCCGGGCTGCGCCTCTCCGAACCCGGCCGCGACGATGAATTCGCCGCGGTCGACGAAGCGGCGCTCGCCGTGCGCGTGATGCCGCTGCTGAGCAATGAGCTGGTGATCGACCGCGTCAGCGCACGCGGCGTGCGCGCGAGCTATGTGCGTGACGCCGAGGGCGTGCGCAACATCGACGACCTCGTGTCCGGCGAGGCCGACGCCGAGGACGGCCCCGGGCCAGGGGACGACGGCCCGGGCGCGACCGGCGGCGCCATGCGCTTCGACGTCAGCGCGGTGCAGTTCGATGATCTGCGCCTGCGGGTGCGCGACGAGATGGCCGATGTGGACGGCGAGCTCGTTGTGCTGTCGTTTTCGTCCGGCCGCCTCGCCAACAAGGTGGAGTCGCCCGTGTCCCTGCGCGCGACGGCGCGACTGACCCGGCCGCAGGCGGTGGACCTGGCGCTCGACGGCAGCATGACGCTGGCGCTCGATCTCGACGAGAACGCCATCGCGATGAGCGGGCTGAAGCTCGCGGTCGAAGGCAGCGGTGCCGGCGTGGAGGCCTTGTCGCTTGCGCTCGAAGGTGCGCTGGCCTGGGACGGCGGCACGGTGCGCGCCGGCCCGCTGCAGCTGGCCTTGAAGAGCGCCACCCTGGGGGAGGTCTCGCTGGCAGCCTCGAACGTCGCGTTGACGCGTGCGCTGTTCGATCCGGGCGCCCGGCGGCTCGAACTGGAGGCGCTCGAGCTCGCGATCGCCGGGCGCCAGGGCGCCAACCCCTTCGAGCTCGCGCTCGACTGGCCGAAGCTTGCCGTCGATGCCACGCAGCTCGAGGGCAGCGGCCTGTCGGGCCGCATGAAACTGACCGGGCCGACCGCGCTCGAGGGCAGCTTCGAATCGGCTGCGCCGAGCGGGAACTTCGACGCGCTGCGCCTGCCGGGCGTCAAGCTGAAGCTTACAGGCAGCATCGGCGAGCGCAGCATCGACGGCGGCGTCGAGGCCGACGTCGTGCTGGACGCAGGCCGCGGCGCGGCGGAGCTGGCGGGCCTGGACCTGCGCGCCACGGTCGCCGACCCCGGCCTGCAGCCGCTGCAACTGGCGGTGCAGGGCAGCGCCGGGGCCGACGCCCGGATGGCGCAGTGGAAGCTGAGCGGCTCGCTCAACACCAACCGCTTCGACACCAGCGGCCAGGCCGACCTGGCAGGCGCCGTGCCCCACGTCAAGGCCAGCGCCCGCTTCGACAGCCTCGACCTGAACCAGCTGCTGGCGGCCGGCGAGCCCGCCTCCCCGGAAACGAAGACGACGCCGACACCGCCCACCGCGACCAAGCCCGCCGACACGCCGGTGCAGCTCGACGGCCTGAAGGCGGTCAATGGCGAGTTCGCACTGGACGCCGGCGCGCTGGTCTTCCGACAGTACCAGGTGGCCGATGCCCGGCTCGCCGCCACGCTCGACAACGGTCTGCTGCGCGTCTCGAGACTCTCCGGTCGCGCCTGGGGCGGCAGCTTCGCAGGCAGCGGCAGCGCCGACGCCGACAGCCGGCGCGTCGCCGCCAAGCTCGATGCCAAGGGCGTGAACGTCAATGCGCTGCTGAAGGACGTCGCCGACAAGGACCTGCTCGAAGGCAGTGGCAACGTCGCCGCCGATCTCGCGTCCAGCGGCGCCACCGTCGGCGCGCTGCGGTCCAACCTGGGCGGCACCGCCGCCATGCAACTGCGCGACGGCGCGATCAAGGGCATCAACCTGGCACGCTCGCTGCGCCAGGCCAAGGCCGCGCTTTCGCTCAAGCAGGATGCGGTCGTCCAGGCGAACGAGACCGAGAAGACCGACTTCTCCGAGATGAGCGTGAGCGCGCGCATCGCCGACGGCGTGGCGCAGAGCGACGACCTCGACATCAAGAGCCCCTTCCTGCGCATCGGCGGCGACGGCCGCTTCGACATCGGCCGCGGCCGGATCGACTACGAGGCCCGCGCGACCGTGATCGCCTCGTCCGCCGGCCAGGGCGGCGCCGAGCTCGAGGCCTTGCGCGGTGTGACCGTCCCTGTGGCCTTGTCGGGTCCGTTCGAAGCCATCGACTGGAAGATCCAGTGGTCGGCCGTCGCCACCGCGGCGGTAAAGCAGAAGCTCAAGGACGAGCTCACCGAAAGACTCGGCGAAAAGCTCGGCCTGCCGCCGGCAGGTGGCGAGCCGGCAGCGGCCCCCGCCACGCCGAAGGACATGCTCAAGGACAAGCTCAAGGGCCTGTTCCAGTGAGCGCACTCGCCCGGCACCCGCGACAGGCCCGTTGGCCGGCGCGCTAATCGACCGCCAGCGCGAAGCGGTCGGTGCGCGACTGCTTCCAGTAATGCCGGTAGATGTGATGCTCGGCGCTCAGATCGTCCTTCAGCAGCGCCCCGCGCGCGACCTGCGGCAGCAGGTTCGCCAGCAGCCGCACGTTGTTTTCGTCGATTCGCCGAACGATGTGGTGGGGCGTGATCTGGCCCGGGTGGTCCAGGCCGGCGGCCTGCACCAGATGCTTCAGTGCCGCCAGCGTCCTTTCGTGGAACAGGTACACCCGCTCGGCCTTGCTCGGCACCACCAGCGCCTGCTGGCGCATCGGGTCCTGCGTGGTGACGCCGGTCGGGCAGTTCCCGGTATGGCAGGTCTGCGCCTGGATGCAGCCGAGCGCGAACATGAATCCGCGCGCGCTGTTGCACCAGTCGGCACCGAGCGCCATCGTGCGCGCCACGTCGAAGGCGGTGATCACCTTGCCGGCGCAGCCGAGCCTCACC
>JBFGUQ010000166.1:0-6007 GCA_041565515.1 Rhodocyclaceae bacterium
ATGTCCTACATCGGCGGTTGAGCGCCCGCGCGCCGGATCTACTGCCGCAGCGCCTCGAACTCCATGCTGAGCCTGACCTCGTCGCCGACCATGCCGCGGTCGACCCCGTAGATCATGCCCCACTGGCTGCGCTGCAGCGTGGTACGCGCCGACACCCCGAGCGTGTGCTTGCGGTGGCCGAAGGGATAGGCGGCCGCCTTGTTCAGGCTCACGTCCAGGGTCACCGGCCGGGTCTGGCCGAGAAGGGTGAGGTTGCCGGCAAGCTTGCCTTCGCGCTCGTTCGTCCATTGCAGGCCCGTGGCCTCGAAGACGATCTCCGGGTGACGCTTCACGTCGAGGAAATCGTCGTCGCGCACGTGCTTGTCGCGCCTTTCGTGGTTGCTGAACACGCTGTCAGCGGCGACGACGACCCGCCCCGAGGACAGCACGCGCGCCTCCTCGTCATATACGAACTGCCCGCTCGCCTTGAGGAACAGGCCCAGCACCTTGGCATAGCCGATGTGTTCGATCTCGAAGCCGATGGCGAAGTGGTCGGGATCGATCTCGTAGGTCCGCGGCTCGGCGGCGACCGGCGCGCTTGCGCCGAGGCCGAACAGGGCGGCGGCACCGAGCACGGCGAAGGCGTGGGGGAAGGATGTACCGGAAATACGCATGTGTGATGTCCTCATCGTTGACGTCCGGCCATCAAGGCGCGGACATGGGATTGGCAAACGCCCCGGGCCGCAAGCGACGGCGGCGGAGCCAGCGGATGTCGCGCGCGAACGACCAGGCGAGCAGGACCAGCGCGAACACCAGCAGGGGCTGGGCGAGGTCGCCACCGATCCAGGGCGGCAGGCACACGAGCAGCGTCGCCACCTGCCACACACACACCAGCTTGCGCCCGAAGCTTTCGGGCAGCGGTGCGCCGAGCCATGGCCAGACGCGCATCGACGCGAGAAAGGCGTAACGCATCGCTGCGATCGCCAGCACCCAGAAGCCGGCCTTGCCGAGCACGAGTAGCGCCGAACACAGGACGAGGATGAAGAAGGCGTCGAGCTCCATGTCGAAGCGCGCGCCAAAGGCGGTTGCCTCGCCCTTGCGCCGCGCGATCCAGCCATCGACGCCGTCCAGCGCGAGGGCGACCGCGGCCAAGCCGGCGAACGCCCAGACGTGAGCAGCCAGCGTCTGCGGGCTGAGCACTGCGCCCGCCGAAAGCGCCACCAGCGTGCCGCGAAACAGCGTCACCCGGTTCGCAGCCCCGAGCGAGCGGGCCGGCGTCTCCCAGAACCGCGCAAGGATCACCGCCATCACCGCATACACGGCGGCCGCCGCAGGCAGCACGGACCACGCCACGCCCAGTCCGGCTTGCGCCCAGGCTCCCGCCCCGACCACCAGCAGCAAGCCTGTCGCCAACTCGAGCCACGCCAGCGGGAGAGCCGACGCGCACACCTTCGATCGATCACATGGTCGCAATCCCGATCATCCTCCGCAGCCACTCACCATCCGTTCCGCATCATCGCAGCCGGCACGAGGCCCTGCCAGCCGCAGACGGGACATCGTCCGAGGAACCCTGCAGACGCTTCCCGACTCCCAAGCGGGCGACCGCGAAGCGACCGCGCTTGTATATTTCGTACTGTCGTCGCCCGAATCGTCGACAACGCCTGTTAGTCAATCGCGCCAAGGAAGGAGTTCATGCCCGAAAACCCTGCCCAGGCATTCTGGACGCTCGCCCCCGGCCACGGCGCGCTGCGCGAGGAGGCCTTGCCCGCAACCGGCGCGAACGAGGTTCGGGTCCGCACCCTCTTCAGCGCCATCAGCCGCGGCACCGAGAGCCTCGTGTTTCGGGGCCTCGTGCCCGAGAGCGAGTTCGAGCGCATGCGCGCGCCCTTCCAGGCCGGCCGCTTCCCCGCCCCGGTGAAGTATGGCTATGCCAGCGTCGGCGTGGTCGAACATGGCAGCGGTGAAGTCGCTGAGCCCTTGCTGGGGCGACCGGTGTTCTGCCTCTATCCGCACCAGACCCGCTACGTGGTGCCGGCTGGCGCCGTCGTTCCCCTGCCAGAGGGCCTCCCGCCCGCCCGTGCCGTGCTCGCGGCCAACATGGAAACCGCTGTCAACGCGGCCTGGGACACCGCGCCCGCGGTGGGCGATCGCATCGCCGTGATCGGCGCCGGCGTCGTCGGTGCGATGGCAGCCTGGCTGTGCGCGAAGATTCCCGCCACGCGGGTCGAACTCGTCGACATCGACCCGGGGCGTTCGGCACTGGCCGCGGCGCTCGGCCTGAGCCTGCGCACGCCCGAGACGGCGAGTGCCGAATGCGACCGCGTGATCCACGCCAGCGGCAATCCTGCAGGCCTGCGCACGGCATTGCGCCTGGCCGGCCGGGAGGCGACCGTCATCGAGCTGAGCTGGTACGGCGCGCAGGACGTCGCGTTGCCACTGGGCGAAGCGTTTCATTCCCGCCGGCTGACGATCCGCTCCAGCCAGGTCGGCTCGATCCCGCCCGAGCGCGCCCCGCGCTGGAACCACCGCAGGCGCATGGAAGTGGCGCTGTCGCTGCTCGTCGACCCTTGCTTCGACGCCCTCATCAGCGGCGAGAGCGCCTTTGCCGAGCTTCCCGAGCTGATGCCGCGCCTCGCCTCCGATCCGGCGGGGACCCTATGCCACCGTATCCGCTATCCGGACGCCTGAGCCGCGCTCGGACCCGACCCACCGATCCAGCAGGGAGCACGCAAGATGTACTGTCTCACCGTTCGCGACCACATCATGATCGCCCACAGCTTTCGCGGCGAGATCTTCGGCCCGGCGCAGCGCGTGCACGGCGCCACCTACGTCATCGACGTCGGCTTCAAGCGCCCCGAGCTGGACGCTGACGGCCTGGTGGTCGACATCGGCCTGGCGAGCACGCTGCTGCACGAGCTGCTCGCCGAGCTCAACTACCGCAACCTCGACGAGGAGACGGTTTTCGATGGCCGCAACACCACCACCGAATTCATGGCGCGCGTCGTCTTCGACCGGATGGCGGCCGCCATCCGCGACGGACGCCTCGGCGCCGGCGCACGCGGCCTGGCGGCCCTGAGCGTGACGCTGCACGAATCGCACCTCGCCTGGGCCAGCTACGAGGGCCCGCTGTGAGCCTGGGCTGCAGCTTCATCGTCGCCGGCGATCCGGCCCAGCTCACCGGCGGCTACATCTACGACGCGCGCATCGTGGCCGCGCTGCGCGCGCTCGGCTGGCGGGTCGAGCTCGTCGGCCTTGGCGGTCTTTTCCCGATTCCCGACCCCGAAGCCCGTCAGGCGCTTCAGCAAGTGCTGGCAACCCGGCCCGACGGCGCGCGGGTGGTGATCGATGGCCTGGTGCTCGGCGGCCTTCCCGAGATCGTCGCCGCACATGCCCGACGCCTTGCGATCACCGCCCTGATCCACCATCCACTCGCCGACGAGACCGGGCTGGGCGAGACCGCCAGGGCGGCCCTGTTCGCGAGCGAACGCGCCGCGCTCGCCGGCGCACGCAGCGTCATCACGACCAGTGCCTTCACCGCCCGCCGGCTTGCCGACTACGGCGTGCCGGCAGCGCACGTCAGCGTCGTCGAGCCGGGCGTGGACGCCTCGCCGCTGGCACCGGCCGACAAGGAACCACCCCGCCTGCTGTGCGTCGCCACGCTGACCCCGCGCAAGGGGCACCTGCTGCTCGTCGATGCCCTGGCGCGGCTCGACCACCTGCCGTGGTCCTGTGAGTTCGTCGGCAGCCTGGCCCGCGATCCCGTCCATGCCGAGCAGGTGGCGACCGCCATCGCCGCGTGCGGGCTGGCAGGCCGCATCCGCCTGTGCGGCGAACAGGCCCACGAGGCGCTCGGCGAGGCGTACGCCGCGGCGGACCTCTTCGTGCTGCCATCCTGGTTCGAGGGCTATGGCATGGTCGTCACCGAGGCACTCGCCTTCGGCTTGCCGGTACTCACCACCCGCGGCGGCGCGCTGGCCGATATCCTTCCGCCGGGCACGGGGCTGCAGGTCACGCCGGGCGATGTCGATGCGCTCGCGCAAGCGCTGCGCGCCCTGCTCGAAGGCCCGGCGCTGCGGCACCGCCTGCGCGACGGCGCCCGCCGGGCCCGGCTCGGCCTGCGTCCCTGGGAGGCGGCGGGCCAGGGCTTTGCCGGGGCCCTGCAGGCGGCCTGGGCATGACGAATCCGGCACGCCCGGGGCCCTCGACACCCGTCGTCGGGACCGACCACGTCATGCGCACGCTCGCCCATGGTCATGAAGGCAGCGGCGACAACACCGGCGGGCCGGCCGGATCGGCGCCCCCCCATCCCGACGCCACCTTCTCCATGGACTGGCTTGCGCTACGTGCCACGGCCGATGCCGCTGCACGCGCCGACGAACTCACCGCGCGGGCCGCGACCTGGCTGCGCGAGCGCCGCGGTGCGAGCGGAGGCAGTCTTGTCCTCACCGACCTCGGTACCGGCTGCGGCGCCAACCCGCGCCATCTCGCGCCCCGTCTGCCGGGCCTGCAGCACTGGCGGCTGCTCGATCACGACCCCAGGCTGCTCGCGCGCGCACGCGAAACCGTGGGTGGGCTCCGCGACCTCGAAGGCCACGGCGTGACCGCGGACATCTTGCCCATCGACCTGCGCGAACTTCGCGAGGACACGCTCGCCGGCACCGATCTCGTGTGCGCGTCGGCCCTGCTGGATCTGGTCGACGCCGGCTGGCTCGGCACGCTTGCCGCGGCCTGCCAGCGCGCCGACGCGGCCGTGCTCGTCACGCTCAGCGTGGACGGCGAGTGGCGCTTCTTCGACCGGGACCAGGCCCAGGACGACGCGGACGACGCGCTGGTGCGCGAACGCTTCAATGCCCATCAGCGCCGCGACAAGGGCCTCGGCCCCGCGCTGGGTCCGGAGGCGGCCCCTGCCCTGGCCGCGGCACTGGGCCGGCACGGATATCGCGTCGACCTCGTGCCCAGTCCGTGGCAGCTGTCGATGAGCCGCAGCGACCACGCGACTCTCGCCGCATGCCTGCTGGCGGGCTGGTGCGCCGCCGCGATCGAGGAGGACCCAGGCGCGGCTCGAATCGTCACCGCCTGGCACAGGCGGCGGCAGGCCGCGCTCGGCGATCCGCGAAAGAGCCTGCGGGTCGGACACCTCGATCTCTTCGCCAGCCCCTCTATGCCGGGACGGCCGGCATGAAGCGCGCTCCCGGGCCGGCCACCGCCTGGCTGCGTGCGCTCGTCAGCGCCGGCCTGCTCGCCCTGCTGCTGGCCTGGCTGGAGCCCGACACGCTGTGGGCCGAGTTCCACAGCCTGGCACCGTCCTGGCTGCTGTTGGCGCTGGCCCTCAGCGTGCCTCAGGTGCTGGTGTCCGCCTGGCGCTGGCGCCTCACCGCCCGCGGCCTGGAGATGCCACTGCCGATGCGCACGGCCGTGGCCGAGTACTATCTCGCCACCTTCCTCAACCAGGTCCTGCCCGGCGGGGTCCTCGGCGACGCCGCCCGGGCCTGGCGCCACGGTCGGCGCCAGGCCGGCATGCAGTCCGCGCGGGGCGCCTGGCATGCAGTACTGATCGAGCGCGCATCGGGCCAGTTCGCGCTGCTGCTGCTGGTGGTGCTGGCCTTGATGGCGTCACCGCCGCTGCGCGACGGCCTGCTGCGCGCCCTGGCGCCGGCACAAGCCCCGACCGAACCGCTGAATCCAGCCGCCGCGCTACGCTGGGCGGGCCTGGCGGCGGCGACGGCGCTCGCCGCACTCGCGGCGCTGCGCTGGGCGGCACCCATTCGCGCCTTCGCCCACGACCTCCACCGTGCGCTGCTGGCAAACGGTATCTGGCGGCAACATGCCGTCGCTTCCCTGGCGGTCGCGGCGAGCTACGTGGCGGTGTACTTCTGCTGCGCCCGCGCGCTCGGCATCGGCACGCCGGCATCGCAGCTGCTGCCCTTGATCCCGCTGGTCCTGCTGGCGATGGCGGTGCCCGGCTCGGTCGCCGGCTGGGGGCTGCGCGAAGGGGCGGCGGCGGCCGTGTGGTGGCTGGCCGGCCTGC
>JBFGUQ010000167.1:0-5994 GCA_041565515.1 Rhodocyclaceae bacterium
CGCGACCCCGACGACTCGCGAAACACGCCCGGCGCCACGCGCTGGGTGTCGTCGCGGCTGTCGAGCCGCTCGCGGTACTCCGCGCTCTTCTGGTCTGCCCAAGGACCGAGAAACAGGGTGCCGCCCGCCACCACCAGCATCACCGGCACGGCGAAACGCACCACCGGCCCGATCCAGGCGGTCAGGGGCACGCCTGCGGCGAACCAGACCACCATCTCGGAGTCGCGGTAGCTGCGCGACAGCGACATCAGGACGGCGATGAAGAGCGCCAGCGTCAGGATCACCGGGATGTTGGACAGGGCGCCGAAGCCGATCAGCGCGAACACGGCATCCGCAGGCACACGCCCGCCTGCGGCCTGGCCGAGCAGACGGATCAGGACGGTGGAGATGAGGATCGCGAACAGGGCGACGAACACGGCCGCCGCGACCTGGGCGAATTCCCGCTGGAGGGCGCGGCGGAAGATCATCGCGCTATGACAATAAGGAGGATGGGGGAAGCCTTTTTGACGGCCCCGCCACGAACGCGCCATAATCGGCGCCAGCCCGAACGAAGCGTCACTCCAAGGAACAAGCCGATGGAATTTACCATAAAGACCGCCACCCCGGAGAAGTTCAAGGCCGGCATCCTCGTCCTCGCCGCCTTTGCCGACGCCGCACTGCCGGCGGCCACCGCCGCAGTGGACAAGGCCGCCGACGGGCGCATCGGGGCGCTGCTCAAGCGCGGCGATCTGGACGAAAAAGCCGGGGCGACGCTGCTGCTCCCCGACCTTGCAGGGGTGCACGCCGAGCGCGTGCTGCTGGTGAGCCTGGGCAAGCGCGGGGACTTCGGCGACAAGCCCTTCCGCGACGCGGTCTCGGCCGTCGCCAAGCTGCTTGCCGGCGGCGCGGCGAAGGATGCCGCGGTGACGCTGGCCGATATCGACCTGCCCGGTCGCGCCCTCGACTGGCGAGTGCACCAGACCGTCCGCCTGCTCGCGGACGGGGCCTATCGCTTCGATGCCCTCAAGTCGTCGAAGGAGGCGAAGAAGGAACGCGGCGCCAGGAAACTCACGTTGCTGCTTGCCGGCAAGGTCGGCACGGAACTGGAGACAGCACTGCGCCAGGGCCAGGCGGTTGCCGAAGGGATGGCACTGGCCAAGGATCTCGGCAACCTGCCCGGCAACATGTGCACACCCACTCACCTGGCGGAGACCGCCCAGGCGCTCGGCAAGCAGTTCAAGTTCGAGGTCGAGGTGCTCGAGCGCGCCGACATGGAAAAGCTCGGCATGGGCTCGCTGCTGTCGGTGGCGCGCGGTTCGCACGAGCCGCCCAAGTTCATCGTCATGCACTACAAGGGTGGCAAGGGCAAGGCCAAGCCCGTCGTGCTGGTGGGCAAGGGCATCACCTTCGACACCGGCGGCATCTCCATCAAGCCGGCCGCCGAGATGGACGAGATGAAGTACGACATGTGCGGTGCGGCCAGCGTGCTCGGCACCTTCAAGGCTGTCGCACAAATGGGGCTGCCGATCAACGTCGTCGGCATCATTCCCACGACCGAGAACATGCCAGGCGGCGCGGCCACGAAGCCTGGCGACGTGGTCACCTCGATGTCGGGCCAGACCATCGAGGTGCTCAACACCGACGCGGAGGGCCGCCTGATCCTGTGCGACGCCCTCACCTACGCGGAACGCTTCAAGCCCGCGTGCGTGATCGACATCGCCACGCTCACCGGCGCGTGCGTGGTTGCCCTCGGGAAGATTCCCAGCGGGCTGCTCGCCAACGACGACGAACTGGCGGCGGAACTGCTCGCGCGCGGCACGGAATCCGGCGACCGCGCCTGGCAACTGCCGCTGTGGGAGGAATACCAGGAGTTGCTCAAGAGCAACTTCGCCGACATGGGCAACATCGGCGGCCGCTACGGCGGCGCCATCACGGCGGCCTGTTTCCTGTCGCGTTTCACCAAGGCCTACAAGTGGGCCCACCTGGACATCGCCGGCACGGCCTGGGTGTCGGGCGACGCCAAGGGCGCCACCGGGCGGCCGGTGCCCCTGCTGTCGAGCTTCCTGATCGGCCGCGCCGCCGACAAGGCGGCGTGACCATGCGCCCATGACGGCGGGCACCCGGGTCCAGTTCTATCACAACACGCCGGACCGGCTCGAGCTCGCCTGCGAACTCGTCGCCCGTGCCCATGCGGGCGGACGCCAGGTGGCGGTTCGCCTGCCCGACGGCGCCAGCGCGGCGCAGTTCGACCGCCTGCTATGGACCAAGGACCCGCTCGCCTTCATCCCCCACGTCGCGATCGACTCGCCGCTCGCAGCGGAAACCCCCGTCGTGCTCGCCACGCCGGAGGCGGCCGCCCCCTGGCCTCATGCCGACATGCTGTTCAATCTCGGCGAGGACGTCCCGGCCGGCTTCGAGACCTTTCGCATGGTGGTCGAAATCATCGGGCAGTCCGAAGCCGACAAGCTGCCTGCACGCTCGCGCTGGATGCACTACAAGCAGCGCGGCCTCGACCTGAAGGCATTCGATTCCGAACGGAGGGTGGCATTGTGAGCACCTGGGCACCCCTGCCGCGCGACGATGAACTCGAGCGTGCGGATGAACTGCTGGACCAGGCCGACGCCCTGCTGCGTCGCCACCGTGGCGCCGAGCAAGGCGCGGCGCGCCCGCGCGCGGCCCTCGACGACGAAGACCTGCCGATCCTGACCGACGTCGTCGACGACCTGGAACTCATGAAGGAGCAGGCGAGCGCGGGCGCGCAGTCGCCCGGAGCGACCGAGCCGGCATCGGCGCCCGCTGCCGAGCGTGCGGCGGCCGCCGCTCCCGTACGGCCAGTCGACGCGCAGAAAGACCTCGAGCAGGCGCTCTTGCGCGAAGTCGAATCCTGGATCACCAGCGAGATGCCGCGCATCCTCGCGCGCGAACTGGACCAGCTCGGCGAACGCCTGCGGGAAGAAATGCTGGCCCACCTGCAGAGCACGCTGGCGCCGAGGCTATCCGGGCGTCAGGCGGCAGATCTGCGAGGCGGCGAGGACCCGACGCAAGCGCCGGGCCCGAGCCGCTAGGGTGGAGCGAGGCCGGACGCCTCGCCGCAAGTCGGGTCAGCGCCGCTACCTGCCGTACATCAAGCTCGGCAGCCAGGTCGCCAGGCCGGGGAAGACGATCACGAACGCCAGCGCGATCACCTGGATGGCAAGGAAGACCAGCGACGACTTGAAGATCGTCCCCATCGTGATCGTGTCCGGCGCAACGCCGCGAATGTAGAACAGGGCGTAGCCGAACGGCGGACTCAGGAAGCTCATCTGCATGTTGACCAGGTAAAGCACGCCGAACCAGACCAGGACCTGGTCCGGCGTCGGCCCGGGCATCCCGAGCACGCCGTCGAAGGTGAGTTGCTTGATGATCGGCACGAAGATCGGGATCGCCAGCAGCAGAATGCCGACCCAGTCGAGGAACATGCCCAGCACCACGAGCAGGAACATCATCAGGAACAGAATGCCGTAGGACGAGAGCCCGGTACCGAGCATGGCGTCGGTGATGAAGGCCTGGCCACCCTTGAGGATGTAGAGGCCGACGAAGATCGACGCGCCGAAGATGATCCACAGCACCATCACCGTCGCCTTGACCGTGGACAGACTGGCGCCGAAGAGGCCTTCGAGTGTCAGGCGCTTGTGGATCAGGGCAACGAACATCGCGCCGAAGGAACCGAGGCCGGCGGCCTCGACCGGCGTCGCGATGCCGGTGAACAGCAGCCCCAGCACCACCATCACCAGCAGGATCGGCGCGATCAGGCCGCGCAGCAGGACCAGCTTGGCGTTCAGCGACAGACGTTCCGCCTCGGGCACCGCTGGGCCGACCGCCGGGTTGATGAGCGCGCGAATCAGCACATAGAGGACGTACAGGCCGGCGAGCATCAGACCGGGGACGACGCAGCCTGCATACAACTCGCCCACCGACTGCTGCGCCACCACCGCGTACAGAATGGCCAGGATCGACGGCGGGATCAGCACGCCGAGCGCCCCGCCCGCCATGATCGAGCCGAGCGCGATCTGCTCGTCGTAACCCCGCTTGAGCATTGCCGGCAGCGCGATGATGCCCATGGTGACGATCGCCGCGCCCACCACGCCGACCATCGCCGCCAGGATGGTGGAGGCGAGGATGGTCGCCACCGCCAGGCCGCCACGCAGGCCGCCCATCCATTGGTACACCGCGTCGAACATCTCCTCGATCAGGCCGGCGCGCTCGAGCATGGTCGCCATGAAGATGAACAACGGGATCGCCGCCAGGTCGGGGTTGGTCATCATCGGCACGATGCGACTCGGGACGATGTTCAGCATGGCCGAATCGCCGACCAGATAGAGGAACACCACCCCGAGCCCCCCGGCGACGAAGGCCAGCGGCAGCCCGGCCATCAGCAGCACGAAGAGCGAGCCGAACATCACCCAGGTCAGCGTGCTCATCTCCACCCCGTCGAGCACGCCCTGAAGGCGGAAGAGGAAATAGTCGTCGCCCCAGGGATCATAGAAGGCGATGTTGACCGCCTCCACGGCCATGATGGCGGCCAGCAGCAAGGCCGTGCCATATACGGCCAGCCGGTAGCTCGCGTGGCTGCCCGCCGGATTGGTCGCGTTGGTCGTCGTCATGTCAGCGATGCTCCCTGCAGCTGCGCTCGAACTTGCGGATGTCCTTGATGAGATACGAGACGCCGGCGAGCAGGATCAACACTGCCCCGATCAGCAGCGCGGCCTTGACCGGCCAGTAATGCACCTGCCATGTCTCGAGCGAACGTTCGCCCTGATTGAAACTGTCGGCGAAGAAACGCCAGCTGGTCGAGATCATCACCAGCACGAAGGCGAAGAAGAATACCGAGGTGATCACATCCACCGCCGAGCGCGCCCGCAGCGACAGCTTGGTGTAGATCACATCCACACGGACATGCGCGCCGTGGAGCAGGCCGTAGGCGCCGGCCAGGGCGTACTGCATGCCGAAGAGCAGGTAGCTGGCCTCGTGCACCCAGATCGTCGGCTGATTGAAGGCGTAGCGCATCACCACCTCGTACGTATAGGCGATGACGGCATTCACGCTCCACAGCGCCACGAAGGTCCCCGTGCGATCGCTCAGCCAGTCGATCGCGCGCTCGAACGCCGAGCTGTCCTCGGCATGCTCGACTGCCGGCAGGATCCCCTTGACGCGCGCCAGCATCATCAGGATCAGCGGCATCACCGCCAGCCAGCCCCAGTAGGCCCAGTGGGGCATGACGAATCCAAAACCTTGCAGGTCAACCATCTCGTATTCCCGGAAACAAGGCGGGCCGGCCTGCCCTGCGGCAGTGCCGGCCCCGGTTCAACACCGACTCAGAGGCTATGACCCTTCAGGTCCGCTTCGGTCACGTACCCCAGGATCTCGTTCTTCATGTAGTCGAGATGCAGCTTGAACACCCGCGTCGCGTCGGCATCCTTCTTCGCCCACTTGAACCAGATCGGAATTGCCGCCTTGCGGAACTTGTCGACGTCGGCCGTCCCCATGCGCGAGACCTCGGACCCCGCCGCGATGAACTTGTCCATCGCCGCCATGTTCGCCTTCTGGATCTCGACGTAGTGGTGCACCGAATAGCTCATGACCTGCTCCTCGACGAGCGTCTGCATCTTCTTGTCGAGCCGCTTCCATGCGCCCATGTTCACGGTGAGGTCCATGAGGTCGACCGGCTGATAAAGGCTCATCGTTCCCGGCGGGCCGAACAGGATGTACTTGGTGACCTGGTGGAAACCGAGGTCGTAGTTGACCGCCGGACCGACGAAGTCGGCGGCGTCGATCGTGCCCTTCTCGAGCGCCGGAAAGATGTCCGAGCCGGGCAGCGCGACGGTCGAGCAGCCGAACTCCTGGAACACCTCCGCCACCATGCCGCCGGGCAGGCGGATCTTCTTGCCCTTGAGGTCATCCACCGAGCGGATCGGCACCTTGGAGTGGATGATGTTGGCGTCGTGATGGATCGGCCCGACGTAGAACAGCCCCTGC
>JBFGUQ010000168.1:0-5972 GCA_041565515.1 Rhodocyclaceae bacterium
CAGATCGGCATGGTCACCCAGGACACCTCGCTGCTGCACCGCTCGGTGCGCGACAACATCCTGTACGGCCGCCCCGACGCCGGCGACGCGGAGATGATCGCCGCGGCGAAGCGCGCCGAGGCCCACGACTTCATCCTGACGCTGACCGACCCGCATGGCCGCCAGGGCTACGATGCCCACGTCGGCGAGCGCGGCGTCAAGCTCTCGGGCGGCCAGCGCCAGCGCGTCGCCATCGCCCGCGTGATGTTGAAGGACGCGCCGATCCTGCTTCTCGACGAAGCCACCAGCGCGCTCGACTCCGAGGTCGAGACCGCGATCCAGGCCAGCCTCTACCGCCTGATGGAAGGCAAGACCGTGGTTGCGATCGCCCACCGCCTGTCGACCATCGCCGCGATGGACCGCCTCGTCGTCATGGACAGGGGACGCATCGTCGAAGAGGGCTCGCACCGCAGCCTGCTCGCCAGGGGCGGGCTGTATGCGCGGCTGTGGGCGCACCAGAGCGGCGGCTTCCTCGCCGAGGAGCTGGAAGAGGACGAGGTCGCGGCGACGATCCCGTGAGCGCCCCGGCGGTGCCGTGTGGCAGGTCGCGGGCGCCGTTGCGGCGGCCACCCTGGCTGTCTATGGTTGAAGGGCAAGGAGAGGGGCGGGAGCTTTCCGACGTTCGAAGGGGTTGGCCATGAACAAGCCCTACATCAAGACGCAGCGCCTGGCGGCCTTGTTCGTGCTGGGGACGCTGCTGTTCAACTACCCGCTGCTCGCGCTCTTCAACCACCCGGTGCTGGTCGCCGGCGTGCCGCTTCTCTACCTCTACATCTACACGGCATGGGCGGTGCTGATCGTGCTGCTGGCGCTGGTGGTAAGCAAGAAGTAGCGGCCATGCGGCATACGGAGGCGTTCACCCCTTCCGCATCCGAGGGCTGAAGCGTGCCGGCGTGGATCATCCTGCTCGTCGTCGCTGCCTATCTTGGGCTGCTCTTCGCCATCGCCTACCATGGCGACAAGGCGGCCGAGGCAGGACGCAGCGTGGTCGCCAACCCCTATGTCTATGCCCTGTCGCTCGGCGTCGTCGTCACCGCGTGGACCTTCTACGGCAGCGTCGGTCGTGCCGCCGCCACCGGCATCGGCTTCCTGCCTGTGTACCTCGGCCCCACGGTGCTGACCGCACTGTGGTGGATGGTGCTGCGCAAGATCATCCGCATCGCCAAGCAGAACCGCATCACCTCGCTGGCGGACTTCATTTCCTCGCGCTACGGCAAGAGCGCGGCCCTGGCCGGTCTGGTGACGGTGATCGCGGCGGTCGGCGTCACCCCCTACATCTCCCTCCAGCTCAAGGCGATCGCCACCAGCTTCAACGTCCTGCGCAGCTACCCCGAGGGCCTTTCCGGGATGGTGCAGGCGCCGGCGAGCATCTGGAGCGACAGCGCGCTCTACGTGGCGCTGATCCTGGCGGCCTTCACCATCGTCTTCGGCGCGCGCAAGCTCGACGCCGCCGAACGCCACGAGGGCATGGTCGCGGCGGTTGCCTTCGAGGCGCTGCTCAAGCTCGTCGCCTTCCTCGCCGTCGGCGCCTTCGTCACCTGGGGCATGTTCGACGGCATCGGCGACATCTTCGCGCGCGCGGCCGAGCAACCCGCCCTCGCCGACGTCTTCGTCATCGGCGGCGGCTCGACCGACATCTACCGCAGCTGGGCCTCGCTGTTCTCGCTCGCCTTCGTGAGCATGATGGCGATCATGTTCCTGCCCCGGCAGTTCCAGGTGGCGGTGGTCGAGAACGTGGACGAGACGCACCTGGACAAGGCGATCTGGCTCTATCCGCTGTATTTCTTCCTGTTCGCCATCTTCGTCCTGCCGATCGCCTTCGGCGGCATGCTGCTCTTCCCCGATGGCAGCGTGAACCCCGATACCTTCGTCCTCACCCTGCCCTTGTTCGCCGAGCAGCACGGGCTCGCCCTGCTGGTCTTCCTCGGCGGCTTCTCCGCCGCCACCGGCATGGTGATCGTCGAGACCATCGCCCTGTCGACCATGGTCTGCAACGACCTGGTGATGCCGGTCCTGTTTCGCATCAAGGCCTTGCGCCTGTCCGAGCGCACCGATCTGTCCGCGCTCCTGCTCGCCATCCGCCGCCTCACCATCCTGACCGGCATGCTGCTCGGCTACGCCTTCTACCGCCTGGCGGGGGAAGCCTACGCGCTGGTGGCGATGGGCCTGATCTCCTTCGCTGCCGTCGCCCAGTTCGCGCCCGCGATCTTCGGCGGCATCTACTGGAAGGGCGGCACCCGCAGCGGCGCCCTGGCCGGGCTCGGCGCCGGATTCGTGGTCTGGTTCTACACCCTGCTGTTGCCGGCCCTGGCCCGTTCCGGCTGGCTGTCGATGGACCTGCTCGAGCATGGACCCTTCGGCGTCGAGTTGCTGCGCCCGCTCGCCCTGTTCGGTCTCGAGGGCCTGGACGACATCACCCACACGATGCTGTGGAGCATGCTCGCGAACGTCGGGGCCTACGTCACGGTGTCGATCCTGACCGACCAGAGCCCCCTCGAGCAGACCCAGGCCGAGCGCTTCGTCGATGTCTTCGACGTGGATCACGCCGCGGACCGCGCCTGGCGGGCGACCGGCTCCCTGCCCGATCTCGCGGCGCTGATGACGCGTTTTCTCGGCGCCGGCAGCGCCGAGCGGGCGTTTGCCGAGTACGCCAGGCAGCACGAACTCGAAGAGCTGCGGGCGATCGACGCCGAGCTCGCCCACTACTGCGAGGCCCAGCTGGCCGGGGTCATCGGCGCCGCCTCGGCGCGCGTCATGCTCGCCTCGGTGGTCGAGGAAGAGCTGCTGCGCGACAGCCTGACCGGCCTGCCCAACCGCACCCTGCTGCTGACGCGGCTCGCCGATGCCCTGGGCCGCAGCCGGGAGCAGCGCGCGGGGCGCAGCTTCGCCCTGCTGCTGCTCGCCCTCGACCGTTTCCGCCTCATCACCGACAGCCTCGGGGCAAGCGTGGGCGATCAGCTGCTGATCGCCGTCGCCCAACGCCTCGCAGACCGACTCGGGCCCGGCGACACGCTCGCCCGCGTCGGCGGCGAGAGCTTTGCCGTCCTGCTCGACGCTGCGAGGGATGCCGACGAGGCGGTGCGTTTCGCCGACAAGCTGCAGAGCGTGCTGGCGACCGGGTTCAACGTCGACGGCCACCAGCTGTTCACCACCGCCAGCGTCGGCATCGCGCTCGGCCGGCCGGACTATACCGACCCCGGCGACATCCTGCGCGACGCCGAGACGGTGACCCACGACGCGATGCGCCGCGGCGGCGAGCGCCATGCGGTGTTCGACGCCGACATCCGGGAGCGCGTCGTCGCCCAGCTCGAGATGGAAACCCGGCTCCGCCAGGCGGTCGGCCGCGGCGACGATTTCCGCGTCTTCTACCAGCCCGTGGTGTCGCTGCAGACCGGGCGCCTGTCCGGTTTCGAGGCCCTGGTGCGCATGCGCCGGCCCGATGGCAGCCTGGTGCCGCCGATCGAGTTCATTCCGCTGGCCGAGGAGACCGGCCTCATCGTTGCCATCGGGCGCGCGGTGCTGGCCGAGGCCTGCCGGCAGATGCGCGAGTGGCAGCAGCGTTACCCGGATCACCCGCCGATGCAGATCAGCGTGAACCTTGCCGGTCGGCAGTTCGCCGAGCCCGACCTGATGCAGCAGATCGAGGCGGTGCTCGCCGAGACCGGCCTCGACACCGCCAGCCTCAAGCTCGAAGTGACCGAGACGGTGATCATGGAGCACGTCGACGCGGCGACGGCAGTGCTGGAGAAGCTGCGCGCGAAGGGGATCAAGCTGCTGATGGACGACTTCGGCACCGGCTATTCGTCGCTGTCCTATCTGCACCGCTTCCCGGTCGACACGCTGAAGATCGACGGCTCCTTCGTCGGCCGCATGGACGTCGACCGCGAGAACGCCGACATCATCGCCACCATCGTCACGCTGGCCCATACGCTGGACATGGACCTCATCGCCGAAGGGGTCGAGAACGCCAGCCAGCTCGCGCAGCTGCGCGCGCTCAAGGTCGAGTACGGCCAGGGTTACCTTTTCGGCAAGCCGCTCGAGGCGGCCGCGGCCGAGGCGATGATCGTCGCCCGGCCGGTATGGTAGGCGCGGCGCAAGAGCCCGGCCCGCATCGTGCGGGCCTCAGGGCGCCGCGGCGGCCTCGAGCAGGCGCTCGAACTCCGCCGCCGGCAGCGGGCGGCTGAACAGGAAGCCCTGGAAC
The DNA here is from genome assembly GCA_041565515.1 of Rhodocyclaceae bacterium. Lineage (GTDB taxonomy): Bacteria > Pseudomonadota > Gammaproteobacteria > Burkholderiales > Rhodocyclaceae > Thauera. The sequence continues at coordinate 4,241 of JBFGUQ010000168.1, forward strand.
ACCTCGCACGCGTGCTCGCGCAGGAAACCGAGCTGGCCCTTCGTTTCGACCCCCTCGGCGACCACCTCCATGTCCAGGCTGTGGGCCAGTGCGATGATGGCGCGCACGATCGCGGCGCTGTCCCGGCTCGATTCGACATCGGTGAGAAAGCTGCGGTCGATCTTGAGCTCGTCGATCGGCAGGGTGCGCAGGTAGGAAAGCGAGGAATAGCCGGTACCGAAGTCGTCGATCGACAGCTTCAGGCCGAGGGCGCGCAGCTCGCCGAGCATCCTGGCGGCCTGCTCCGGCTGCGTCATCAGCAGGGATTCGGTCACCTCGAGCTTGATGCGGCTCGGCGTCACGGCGAATCTGCCCAGCGCCGCCTGCACCGCGCCAAGGAAGGACGGGTGGCGGAACTGCTGGACGGAGACGTTGACCGCCAGCACGCCGGGGTCTAGCCCCTGCGCCTGCCAGCGCGCGACCATTTCGCAGGCCTTCTCCAGCACCTGCTGGCCGACTTCGACGATCAGCCCGGTCTCCTCTGCCACCGGGATGAACTCGACCGGCGAGATGAAGCCTCGCGTCGGATGCTTCCAGCGCAGCAGGCACTCTGCGCCGACCACCGCCTCGCTCACGACGCCGTACTTGGGCTGGTAATAGACCTCGAGCTCGCGCCGCTCGATCGCGTGGCGCAACTCGGTCTCGAGGTCCAGGCCGCTGACCGTGCGCGCGTTGAGCTCCGTCGAATAGAAGCAGAACGCGCCCTGCGGGTTGGCCTGCGTCGTCTTCAGCGAGCGCACCGCGATGCCGGCGTGGCGCTGCACGGTGTCGGTTTCGGCGCCATCGCCGGGGAAGGTGGCGATGCCGATATTGACCGCGATATACAGCTCCTGCGCGCCCACCGCGAAGGGCTCGGCCATCGCCCGCAGCAGACGCCTGGCGACGCGGGCGATGCTCTCGGGCGTGAGCTTGCCCTGCAGCAGCAGGGCGAACTCGTCGCCACCGAGGCGCGCGAGCCCGGAGCTGGCTTCGGTCTCGGACATCATGGCGAGGAGGTCGCTGTCGCGCGTCGCCGCCTCCAGGCGCTGGCCGACGCGCTGGAGCAGTTCGTCGGCGAGGTTGGGGCCGAGCGCCTCGTTGAGCTGGCGGAAGCGGTGGATGTCGATGTGCATCAGGGCGCCGGTATGGCCGTAGCGCTGCGCGTGCTTGATCGACCAGTCGAGGCGGTCGATCAGCATGTGGCGGTTGGGCAGGCCGGTCAGGCGGTCGGAGTAGGCGAGGCGGTCCTGGTAGGCCTTGGCGGCGAGCGTGTTGCGCACGCGCAGGACGAGCTCGCTCTCGTCGACCGGCTTCGCCAGGAAGTCGGTCGCGCCCATCTCCAGCGCCTTGAGCTTGGTCGCGGCGTCGGACGACGAGGTCAGCACCACCACCGGCAGATGCTTGAAGCGTTCGCTGCTGCGGATGTAGCTGAGGATCTCGAAGCCGTTCACGTGCGGCATCATCAGGTCGAGCAGGACGATGTCGGGGCGGTCGCGCTCCAGCGTCGGGATGGCCTGGCGCGAGTCCTCGGTGAGGATGAAGCGCTCGTAGCCGGCGTCCTCGAGGAAGATCTGCAGCGTGTCGAGCGTGATCGCCTCGTCGTCGATCATCATGATCGTCGCCTGCGGCATCATCGCCCCGGTGTCGGCGTGCGCGGCGGGGGCGGCGGCAACGGCCTGTCTCTCGGTTTCAGCGTGTATGTTCATGATGCGGG
>JBFGUQ010000169.1:0-5958 GCA_041565515.1 Rhodocyclaceae bacterium
ACCACGGCGTCGAGCATGCGCTGGACGCCCTTGTTCTTGAACGCGGTACCGCACAGCATCGGCTGGATCTCGCAGGCGATCGTGCGCGTGCGCAGGCCCAGCTTGATCTGCTCTTCGGACAGCTCGCCGTTCTCGAGATAGGTGTTCATCAGCTCTTCGGAGGCCTCGGCGGCCGCCTCGACCATCTGCTCGCGCCAGGTCTCGGCCTCGCTCTGCAGCTCGGCGGGAATGTCGCGGAACTCGAACTTCATGCCCTGCGACGCCTCGTCCCAGAAGATCGCCTTCATCTTGATCAGGTCGACGACGCCAGCGAAGTGCTCTTCCGCACCGATCGGAATGACGACCGGCACCGGATTCGCCTTCAGGCGCGTCTTCATCTGCTCGACGACCTTGAAGAAGTTCGCACCCGAGCGGTCCATCTTGTTCACGAAGGCCAGACGCGGGACCTTGTACTTCGTCGCCTGGCGCCACACCGTCTCCGACTGCGGCTGAACGCCACCGACCGCGCAATAGACCATGCACGCGCCGTCGAGCACGCGCATCGAACGCTCGACCTCGATGGTGAAGTCGACGTGCCCCGGGGTGTCGATGATGTTGAAGCGGTGCTCGGGGAAGGACAGGTCCATGCCCTTCCAGAAGCAGGTGGTCGCCGCGGAGGTGATGGTGATGCCACGCTCCTGCTCTTGCGCCATCCAGTCCATGGTGGCCGCGCCATCGTGCACTTCACCGATCTTGTGGTTCACACCGGTGTAAAAGAGGATGCGCTCGGTCGTTGTCGTCTTGCCGGCGTCGATGTGAGCGGAGATACCGATGTTGCGGTAGCGCTCGATGGGAGTCTTGCGAGCCACGTTAATCCTGCCTTCCGTTATTCGCGCACGGGACGCGAGAAACTGTTCGTTGCGTTAGAAAACAATCGAGCCCTTCGCAGGGCCCGAGTCACCGCCACCGACCGAGATCAGAAGCGGTAGTGCGAGAACGCCTTGTTGGCTTCGGCCATCCGGTGAACTTCTTCACGCTTCTTCATGGCGGAGCCGCGACCTTCGGCGGCCTCGAGCAGCTCGCCGGCGAGGCGCTGGGCCATCGACTTCTCCGCACGCTTGCGGGCGGCTTCACGCAGCCAGCGCATCGACAGCGCCATGCGGCGCGACGGACGCACTTCGACCGGCACCTGGTAGTTGGCACCACCGACCCGGCGGCTCTTCACTTCGACGACCGGCTTGATGTTGCCGACGGCCGCGGTGAAGACCTCGAGGGGATCCTTGTTGGCCTTGGTCGAGATCTGCTCGAACGCACCATAGACGATGCGCTCTGCGACGGACTTCTTGCCCGACTGCATGATCACGTTGATGAACTTCGAAACGTCCTGCGAACCGAACTTCGGATCCGGCAGGATTTCGCGCTTGGGTACTTCACGACGACGCGGCATGGCAACCTCTCGCTAAATTTCTTGAGCCGAACAGCAGGCTTACAATCAGGCTTTCTTCGGACGCTTGGCGCCGTACTTGGAACGCGACTGCTTCCGGTCCTTGACACCCTGCAGGTCGAGGGAGCCGCGCACGATGTGGTAACGCACACCCGGCAGGTCCTTGACACGACCACCGCGAATGAGCACGACGGAGTGTTCCTGCAGGTTGTGGCCCTCGCCACCGATGTAGGAGATGACCTCGAACCCGTTGGTCAGGCGCACCTTGGCGACCTTACGCAGCGCCGAGTTCGGCTTCTTCGGGGTCGTGGTGTAGACACGGGTGCAGACGCCGCGCTTTTGCGGGCAGGCCTCGAGCGCGGGGACCTTGCTCTTGGACGCTTCGATCTGGCGCGGCTTGCGAACAAGCTGGTTGATTGTTGGCATAGCTGAAGAATTTCCCAAAAGACCAAGGCAGCCCACCACGGGCCGCCTTGGGCGGATTATTCCGGCTGCGACCGACTACGATTGGTCAGTCTACAAAAAGAGGCCGGAGTTTAGTACGAGGCTGACACCCAAGTCAACTGGCCTCGATGTCCTGCTGTGCTTCGACCACCGGCTCGACCGGCGCCCAGGCGTGTTCGGGGCCCAGATCCTCGCCTTCGGACTGCGCCCTGCGGCTGCGGTGATAGGCCAGGCCGGTACCGGCCGGGATCAGGCGGCCGACGATGACGTTCTCCTTGAGGCCGCGCAACTCGTCGCGCTTGCCCATGATCGCCGCCTCGGTGAGCACCCTGGTGGTCTCCTGGAACGATGCCGCCGAGATGAAGGAATCGGTCGACAGCGATGCCTTGGTGATGCCCAGCAGCACGTTTTCGTACTGTGCCGGCAACTTGCCTTCGGCCTCGGCGCGATCGTTCTCGTCCAGCACCTCGGAGCGCTCGACCTGCTCCTCGCGGATGAACTTCGTATCGCCCGGATCGGTGATGACCACGCGGCGCAGCATCTGGCGAACGATCACCTCGATGTGCTTGTCGTTGATCTTCACGCCCTGCAGTCGATACACGTCCTGCACCTCGTCGATGATGTAGCGGGCCAGTTCGCCGATGCCCTGCAGGCGCAGGATGTCGTGCGGATCGGCCGGACCATCGACGATGAGCTCACCCTTGTTCACCACCTGGCCATCGTGGACCATGAGGTGCTTGTCCTTCGGGATCAGGAACTCGTGCGAAGTGCCGTCCGGCTCGGTGATCACCAAACGCTGCTTGCCCTTCGTCTCCTTGCCGAACGAGACCGTGCCGGTGAATTCGGCGAGGGTGCCCGCATCCTTCGGCGCACGCGCTTCGAACAGCTCGGCGACGCGCGGCAGGCCCCCGGTGATGTCGCGGGTCTTCGCCGACTCCTGCGGGATCCGCGCCATGATGTCGCCGACGTTGATCTGCTGACCGTCCTTGACCGTGATCAGCGAGCCGACCTGGAAGGTGATTGCCACGGCGTGATCGGTGCCGGCGATCTTCACTTCCTCGCCGGCCTCGTCGAGCAGCTTCACCTGCGGACGCAAGCCCTTGGCCGCGCCCGTTGCCGAGCGCCGCTTCGAGTCGATGACCACGAGCGTCGACAGACCGGTCACCTCGTCGATCTGCTTGGCGACGGTGGCGCCCTCTTCCACGTTCTCGAACTTCACCGTACCGGCGTACTCGGTGACGATCGGGCGGGTGTGCGGGTCCCACGACGCGAGCTGGGTGCCGGCCTTGACCTCGGCACCGTCGTCGACCAGCAGGGACGCACCGTAGGGGAGCTTGTGGCGCTCACGCTCGCGACCCATGTCGTCGGCGACCACCACCTCGGCCGAACGCGCGATGACGATCTTGCCGCCCTTCGCATTCGCCACGTAGCGCATGTTGCCCGCGAAGCGGATGGTACCGCCCGACTTCGCTTCGACACCGCTCGCGGCGGCGGCCCGGGAGGCCGCGCCGCCGACGTGGAAGGTACGCATCGTCAGCTGGGTGCCGGGTTCGCCGATCGACTGTGCGGCGATGACGCCGACCGCCTCGCCGGCGTTGACCATCGAGCCGCGGCCCAGATCGCGGCCGTAGCACTTGCCGCATAGCCCGTAGCGGGTTTCGCAGGTCAGCGGCGTGCGCACCTTGACCTCGTCCACACCCATGGACTCGATCATCTCGACCGCGTCCTCGTCGAGCAGGCTACCCGCCTCGATCGCGGTCTCCTGCGTATCGGGGTTGACCACGTCCTCGACACAGACGCGGCCGAGAATGCGGTCGCGCAGCGGCTCGATGACCTCGCCACCCTCGATCAGCGCCTTCATGCTGAATCCCTCGCGGGTGCCGCAATCGTCCTCGATCACGACCAGGTCCTGGGTCACGTCGACCAGGCGGCGGGTCAGGTAACCGGAGTTCGCGGTCTTCAGCGCGGTATCGGCCAGGCCCTTGCGTGCGCCGTGGGTCGAGATGAAGTACTGCAGGACGTTCAGGCCTTCGCGGAAGTTGGTCGTGATCGGCGTCTCGATGATCGAGCCGTCCGGCTTGGCCATCAGGCCGCGCATGCCGGCGAGCTGGCGGATCTGCGCCGCCGAGCCCCGTGCGCCCGAGTCCGCCATCATGTAGATGGAGTTGAACGACTCCTGGCGGACCTTGTTGCCCTTGCGGTCGACGACTTCCTCGGAGCCGAGCTGCTCCATCATCGCCTTCGCAACCTGGTCACCGCAGCGGCCCCAGATATCGACCACCTTGTTGTAGCGTTCGCCGTCGGTCACCAGACCCGAGGTGTATTGCTGCGCGATCTCCTTCACTTCGGATTCCGCGGCGCGGATCAGGTCTTCCTTCAGCGTCGGGACGAGCATGTCCTTGACCGCGATCGACAGGCCGGCACGCGTCGCCAGCCGGTAGCCGAACTGCATCAGCTGGTCGGCGAAGATGACGGTCGCACGCAGGCCACAGCGCCGGTAGGAGGCGTTGATCAGCTTTGAGATCTCCTTCTTCTTCAGCGGCCGGTCGAGGACGCTGAAGGGCAGCCCCGCGGGCAGGATCTCGGACAGGATGGCGCGGCCGGCGGTCGTGTTGTAGCGATTGACCTTCTCGATGCGCTCGCCGTTGGGGCCGAGGTCGGCTTCCTTCAGACGGACCGTGATGCGCGCATGCAGGGCGATCTGGCCTGATTCATAGGCGCGCTTGACCTCGCCCACGTCGGTGAAGATCATGCCTTCGCCGGGGACGTTCACGCCCTCGCGGGTCGCGTAGTACAGGCCCAGCACGATGTCCTGCGACGGCACGATGATCGGCTCGCCGTTTGCCGGCGACAGCACGTTGTTGGAGGCCAGCATCAGGGTGCGGGCTTCCATCTGCGCCTCGAGCGACAGCGGCACGTGAACGGCCATCTGGTCGCCGTCGAAGTCGGCGTTGAAGGCGACGCAGACCAGCGGATGGAGCTGGATGGCCTTGCCCTCGATCAGCACCGGCTCGAACGACTGGATGCCCAGGCGGTGCAGGGTCGGCGCGCGGTTGAGCAGCACCGGATGTTCGCGGATCACCTCTTCGAGGATGTCCCACACCACCGGCTCCTGCGACTCGACCATCTTCTTCGCCTGCTTGATGGTCGTGGCCAGCCCCATCAACTCGAGCTTGTTGAAGATGAAGGGCTTGAACAGCTCGAGCGCCATCAGCTTGGGCAGGCCGCACTGGTGCAGCTTGAGCTGCGGACCGACGGTGATGACCGAGCGGCCGGAATAGTCGACGCGCTTGCCGAGCAGGTTCTGGCGGAAGCGACCGCCCTTGCCCTTGATCATGTCGGCCAGCGACTTCAGCGGACGCTTGTTGGCGCCGGTCATCGCCTTGCCGCGACGGCCGTTGTCGAGCAGGGAGTCGACCGACTCCTGCAACATGCGCTTCTCGTTGCGGACGATGATGTCCGGCGCCTTGAGCTCGAGCAGCCGCTTCAGGCGGTTGTTGCGGTTGATGACGCGACGGTACAGATCGTTGAGGTCGGAGGTCGCGAAGCGGCCACCGTCGAGCGGCACCAGCGGACGCAGGTCCGGCGGCAGCACCGGCAGCACCTCGAGCACCATCCACTCGGGCTTGATCCCCGACTGCTGGAAGCCCTCGAGCACCTTCAGGCGCTTGGAGTATTTCTTGACCTTCGCTTCGGAATTGGTCGCCTCGAGGTCGGCGCGCAGCTTCTCCACCTCGCGGTTGACGTCGAGCGTGCGCAGCAGTTCGCGGATGCCCTCGGCGCCCATGACGGCATCGAAGTCGTCACCGTACTCCTCGACCTTGGCGAGATAGTCGTCCTCGGTGAGCAGTTGGGCGCGGTTGAGCGGGGTCATGCCGGGTTCGACGACGACGAAGGCCTCGAAATAGAGCACCCGCTCGATGTCGCGCAGGGTCATGTCGAGCACCATGCCGAGGCGGCTGGGAAGGCTCTTCAGGAACCAGATGTGGGCGACGACGCTGGCGAGCTCGATATGGCCCATGCGCTCGCGACGCACCTTCGACAGCGTGACTTCGACGCCGCACTTCTCGCAGATGACGCCGCGATGCTTG
>JBFGUQ010000170.1:0-5927 GCA_041565515.1 Rhodocyclaceae bacterium
CCCCTGCGGACGTTCGTGCGTTTCTGCCACAACCACGGCCTGCTGCAGATCTTCGACCGGCCCAAGTGGCTGACGGTGCGTGGCGGCGGGCGCAGCTACGTGCGCCGCATGCTGCGCGAACTCGACGACGTGCGCGTCGCCACCCCGGTGCTTCGGGTCGATCGCAGCGCGACGGCAGTGAAGCTGTTCACCAGGGACGGTGCCGAGGCCTTCGACGAGGTCGTCTTTGCCTGTCACAGCGACCAGGCCCTCGCCGCGCTCGGCCCCGGCGCGACCGCGGCCGAGCGCAGGATCCTCGGCGCCGTGCGCTACCAGGACAACCTTGCCCTGCTGCACACGGATCCGGCCCTGCTGCCGCGGCGGCGCAAGGTATGGTCGGCCTGGAACTATCTGGCGGCCGCGGGCGGGGCGGACGAGCGCGCCGTCTCGGTCAGCTATCTCATCAACCGCCTGCAGCCGCTGCCGTTCGAGACGCCGGTGGTGGTCTCGCTGAACCCGTTCTCCGAGCCGGCTGCCGACAAGATCATCCGCAGGTTCCACTACGCGCACCCGGTGTTCGACCAGGCTGCGATCGACGCCCAGGCGGCGCTGCCGCGGATTCAGGGACAGAACCGCAGCTGGTTCGCCGGCGCCTGGACCGGCTACGGCTTCCACGAGGACGGACTGAAGTCGGCCATTGCGGTCGCGGAGCAGATGGGTGTGGACATCCCCTGGCGGCGTCCGGCGGCCCCGGCGCGCCAGGCGGCCGGAGCGCTCGCATGAGCAAGGCGCCCGGCCTGCTTTCGCCGGCGGTCTGCTTCGGTGCCGTGCTGCACGAGCGCCACGTCGACGCCAGCAACCGCTTCGTCTATCCGGCCGCGTTCCTGCGCCTGCCGCTATCCAGGCTCGACAGCCTGGAGGTGCCCTTGCTCGGTATCGAGCGCGCCAATGTCTTCGCCTTCTTCAGCCGCGATCATGGCGCGCGCGACGGTTCGCCCCTGCTGCCTTGGCTGCGCGGCATCCTCGAGGCCCACGGCGTGTCGCCGGTGTGCGACGGCGAGGTGGTGCTGCAGACCATGCCGCGAATGTTCGGCTACGTCTTCAACCCGGTGAGCTTCTGGTTCTGCCACGATCATGCCGGCCAGCTGCGGGTCGTGCTGGCAGAGGTCAGCAATACCTTCGGTGAGCACCACAACTACCTGGTCCATCACCGCGACCTGCGCCCGATCCGTTGCGGTGACGAGCTCGTCGCCACCAAACGCTTCCACGTCTCGCCCTTCCTCCCGGTGCGCGGCGAATACCGCTTCCGCTTCGAGGGCCGCGGCGCCGTGCATTCGGTGGCAATCGAGCTCTGGGACGGTGGCGTGCGCCAGCTCAGCACCCGGGTCTCGGGCCGCGCGGAGAGGCCGGACCGGGCCGCGATGACGAAATGGCTGCTGCGCCAGCCCGTCATGACCCTGGGCGTCATCGCGCGCATCCATTGGCAGGCGATGCGTCTGGCGCTGCGGCGGGTCCGCTTCCACCGCAAGCCACAACCCCCTCTCGAGGAGACCACTTCATGAACGGCATCGACAACGTATTGCAGCCGCTCGCGAGCATCGGCATCGGGCGCCTTCCGCGCGCCACCCGGCTGGCGCTGGAAATGCTCGACCGCCTGGAGGGTGGCGCGATCGCCATCGAACTGCCCGACGGCCTGCGCCTGCGAGCCGGCCACGGCGCGCTGGTGGCGCACCTGCGCGTGCGCGACCACGCGGTGTTCGACGAGACCCTGGCCCGCGGCGACATCGGCTTTGCCGAAACCTGGATGGATGGCCTGTGGGACACAGAGGACCTCGCCGGCCTGCTCACCCTGCTGTCGCGCAACCGCGACGCACTCGCCGGCGCGATCCACGGCCGCATGCTGCGTCTGCTCGGCCACCGCCTCAGCCATCTGCTGCGCGCGAACACGCGCAGCGGCGCGCGGCGCAACATCGAGGCGCATTACGACCTCGGCAACGAGTTCTACGCGCTGTGGCTGGATCCGACGATGACCTATTCGGCTGCCGTCTTCGAGCACCCCGACGAGTTGCTGGAAGAGGCGCAGCGGCGCAAGTACCGGCGCATCCTGCATCAGCTCGATGCCCGGGCTGGGCAGACGATTCTCGAGGTCGGCTGCGGCTGGGGCGGCTTCGCCGAGCTGGCGGCGACCGAGTTCGGCTGCCATGTGCTCGGCGTCACGCTGTCGCCATCGCAGCTCGCGTTCGCGCGCGAGCGCGCGCGACGCGGCGGTTTCGCCGACCGGGTCGATTTCGAACTGTGCGACTACCGCGACGTGCGTGGCGCCTACGACCATGTCGTCTCGATCGAGATGATCGAGGCGGTCGGCGAGCGCTTCTGGCCCACCTATTTCAAGCAGTTGTCGAGCCGCCTGAAGCCCGGCGGGCGCTGCGTGGTGCAGGCGATCACGATCGCCGACGCCTTGTTCGCGCGCTACCGGCGCGGCACCGACTTCATCCAGCGACACGTCTTTCCGGGCGGCATGCTCCCGAGCCCCGAAGCGGTCTCGCGCCATGCCGGCCGCGCCGGCATGGCCGTGACCGAAGATTTCGCCTTCGGTGCGGACTATGCGCGCACGCTGGCGCGCTGGCACGAGGCGTTCGCTGCGGCCCTGCCTGCGGTGCGCGAGCAGGGCTTTTCCGAGCGCTTCATCCAGATGTGGCGCTTCTACCTGGCGTACTGCGAGGCCGGCTTCAATAGTGGCGACATCGACGTCCATCACTATGTGCTCGCTCACGAAGATGCGGGAGCTGGCGGATGAGGGCGGGTCGCGGCAGCCTCGCAGCCTGTGGCGCCGTGCTCGCGCTGCTGCTCGCCATGGCGCCGCCGGCGGTCGCCAGAGGGCTGCCACCCGCGGTCGCGGAGGTCGCCGGGGCGTTGCAGCCGGTGGGCGAGGGCGAGATGCGCTGGTTCGGCTTCAAGCTCTATGACATCGCGTTGTGGGTCGGGCGCACGGAGGCGCCGGATGCGCAGCGCCTGCTGGAAATCCGCTATGCACGCTCGATCCCGGCCGAGCGCCTGGTCGATACCAGCATCGACGAGATGCGCAGGATGGGCTGGCGCGACGAGACGAGGCTGGCGCGCTGGCGCGACGACTTGCGCCGAGCGCTGCCCGCGGTCGAAGCCGGTGAGACGCTGATCGGGCTGCACCAGCCCGGCAAGGGCGCGCGCTTCTGGCATCAGGGACGGCCGACGGCCGTGATCGCCGATGCGGAGTTCGCCCGCGCCTTCTTCGACATCTGGCTCGGCGAGCGCACGCGCGAGCCGGCGCTTCGTGCGCGCCTGCTCGGCCGCTCGCCGGCGGCGCAATGAGCGCGCCGAAAGGCAGCACGACGATGTGCCGCGCCGAGCGCGTTTCGCCCTTGCCGGGCGAAGCCTCGCCCGGCTCCGCGACAGTCTCACGCCCTGCGATCATCGCCTACGGCGCCCTCGGGATGCCGCTCGCCTTCGCGGCCCTGCCGATCTACGTCCACGTGCCCCGGCTCTACGCCGAGGACCTCGGCATGCCGCTCGCCACCGTCGGAGGCGTGCTGCTCGCCGCCCGCATCGTCGACGCGGTGACCGATCCGCTGATCGGCTGGGCAAGCGACCGGCTCGCGGCCCGGCGCGGGCTCATCCTCGCCGCACTGCCGCTCCTGGCGATCGGCATGCCGGCCCTGCTCATCCCGCCCGAGGCGGCGGGCGCGTGGTGGCTGGCAGCGGTGCTGGTCCTGGTGTCGCTCGGCTACTCGATGGCCACCATCGCCTACAACGCCTGGGGCGCCGAGGTCGCGCCGACGCGGGATCTGCGCACCCGCTTCGTCGCCAGCCGTGAAGGTTTCGCCCTCGCCGGCGTGGTGCTGGCTGCGGCGCTGCCGGGCCTGCTCTCGGCCGACGCGGGTGCGGCGGCCGGGCTGGCGCGACTGGCCTGGCTGTTCCTGCCCCTGCTCGCCGTGTTCGCCGGATGGACGCTGTGGCTGGCACCGCAGGCGCCGCCGCGGCGACGCGGACGCGATTCGGTGCTGCGCGGGCTGACGACCGCCCTCACCGACGCGTCGTTCGCACGCCTGCTCGCGGTTTTCGCGGCGAACGGAATCGCCGCGGCGATCCCTTCGGCGACGGTGCTCTTCTTCGTCGCCGATGTACTGCACGCGCCGCAGTTCGCCGGCCTCTTCCTGGTGCTCTATTTCCTTGCGGCCGCGGCGAGCCTGCCGCTGTGGGTGACGGTGTCGCGCCGCACCGGCAAGCTGCGGGCGTGGCTCATCGCGATGGTGCTCGCGGTGGCCGTGTTCGTGTGGGCGGGGCTGCTCGGCCCGGGCGCGCTGATCGCCTACGGGGTGATCTGCGTCCTTTCCGGTGCCGCCCTCGGCGCCGACCTCTCGCTGCCACCCTCGCTGCTGGCCGACCTGCTGGCACGCGGCGGCACTGGCGGGGAGACCGAACCGTCCTCGCGTGCGGGAGCCTGCTTCGGCTGGTGGAACTTCGTCACCAAGGCCAACCTGGCGCTTGCCGCCGGCGTCGCGCTGCCCCTGCTCGGGGCGCTCGGCTTCGAGCCGGGCGCACGCAGCGCAGAGGCTGCCGCTGCGCTGGCGGCGGTGTATGCCTTCGTCCCGGTGGCACTCAAGCTGGGCGCGATCGTGCTGCTGTGGCACTGGCGCCGGCTGCTGGAGCCGGCCGCGGCGGTCGCTGCCGCGCCGGCGGACGATTTCAATCTGGGGGGACCGCGCTGATGCGCAAGATCTTCTTTCTGTTGGCCGGCCTCTTGGGGCTGGCGGGGTGTGGTTCAGTGGATATCGACAAGTATCGCGATGAAACGCCGGTGCTCGAGTTGCGTGACTACTTCGACGGCACGCTCGACGCCCACGGCATCTTCCAGGATCGTGGGGGCGAGGTGGTGAAGCGCTTCCGCGTCGTGATCGAGGCCAGCTGGCAGGGCGAGGTCGGCACCCTCGACGAGCGCTTCACCTATTCGGATGGCAGCACCCAGCGCCGCGTGTGGACCATCACCCGCACGGGGCCGGGGCGCTACGTCGGCCGCGCCGACGATGTCGTGGGCGAGGCGCGCGGCGAGGCCGCCGGGAACGCGCTGCGCTGGCGCTATGTAATGGCGCTGCCGGTCGATGGCAAGGTGTACAACGTCGATTTCGACGACTGGATGTTCCTCATGGATGATCGCGTGATGCTCAACCGCTCGGTGATGAGCAAGTGGGGTTTCCGCCTCGGCGAGGTGACGCTGTCCTTTTACCGGCGGGGTGGCTGATGGGCCTGCTGTCGCCGCTCAACACGCCGATCAGCGACTGGAAGGGGCGTCGCGTGGGGCTGGTCGGTGCCTCCACCGGAATCGGCGCCGCGCTCGCGCGCGCGCACGCGGCGAAGGGCGCGCGGCTGGCGCTTTCGGCGCGCAGCCGCGACAGGCTCGAGGCCCTCGCGCGCGATTGCGAAGCTGCCGGCGGCACGGCGCTCGTCGCCGACATGGACATCACCCGCGAACAGGACATCGCCCGCGTGCGCGACCGCCTCGTCGCCGAATGGGGCGGCCTCGACCTCGTCGTCTTCAGTGCCGGCACCTACCGCCCGCAGCGTGCCTGGGAACTGACGCCCGAATCGATCCGCGAAACCCTCGAGGTCAACCTGCTCGGCATCATGGACGGGGTGGCGGCAGTGCTGCCGGGGCTGCTGCAGCAGGGCGCCGGGGCAATCGCGGTGCTGGGCAGCGTCGCCGGTTACGGCGGGCTGCCGAACGCGAGCGTGTACGGCCCGTCGAAGGCCGCCTTGATCAACTTCGCCGAGACCCTGTATCTGGACCTCGCGCCGCGCGGTGTCGATGTCTTCCTGATCGACCCCGGCTTCGTGGCGACGCCGCTCACGGCGCAGAACGAATTCCGCATGCCGGCATTGATCAGCCCGGAACAAGCGGCTGCGGCCATCGTCGA
>JBFGUQ010000171.1:0-5845 GCA_041565515.1 Rhodocyclaceae bacterium
CGGCGGCGGATCTTGCGCGTCTGCGTGAGGGTCAGCGCCTCGAACAACTCGTCGAGCGTGCCCAGGCCGCCGGGGAAGCTCACCAGTGCCACCGCGCGCATCAGGAAATGCATCTTGCGGATGGCGAAGTAGTGGAACTGGAAGCACAGTTCGGGCGTGATGTAGGGGTTCGGCGCTTCCTCGAAGGGCAGGAAGATGCTCATGCCCATGCTGCGCCCGCCGGCTTCGTGCGCGCCGCGGTTGCCCGCCTCCATGATCCCGGGGCCGCCGCCGGTGGCGACGATCACCGGCTCGCCCAAGGCATCGGGTTCGCGCGTCACCAGCTCGCCGAAGCGGCGCGCCTCCTCGTAATAGCGCGCGTTGTCCAGCATGCGCTCGGCACGGCGAATGGCCGCCTCGTCGCGGCTGGCGACCGCGTCGGAGAGCATCTCCCGCGCCACTTCGGTCGACTTGAAGCGCGCGCTGCCGAACACCACCACGGTGGAGTCGACGCCCTGTTCCTGCTGGATCAGCTCGGCCTTCATCAGCTCGAGCTGCAGGCGGACCGGCCGCGTCTCGTCGCGAAGGAGGAATTCCGAATCGGCGAAGGCCATGCGGAAGGAACTCCCCGGCGCGTCGTAGCGCGGAGGGGCCTTGGCGCGTTCGACCTCGTCCTGGGCGGAGGGAAAGTTGCGGGCCTTGATGAGCTTCTTGCGGTTCATGCTGCAGCGGACCTCTGAGGATTGGCGTCAGGGCGTGATGATCGCATCTTTCGCGCCCTGCCCGAGGTGGATTTCCCGCCCCGCGCGGTTCAGGCGAGCAGCGCCACCGACTTGATCTGCGCCCACATCCGCCGCCCGGGGCGCACCACCAGCTGGTCGCAGGAACGCCGGGTGATGCGCGCGACCAGCGCCGTGCCGCCGGCGTCCATGCGCACGAGCACGTGGGCGGGCGTGTCGGCACCGACGATCTCCTCCACCCTCACCGCCAGCAGGTTGACGATGCTGGTGCCCTCGAGCTGGCGGTCGGCGAGGCTGACATCGCGCGAATGCACGCGAAAGCGCAGCACCTTGCCCGGCTCGGCCCGCTGGCGCGCGACCCACACCTGGCCGCCGGGGAAATCCAGCCGCGTGAGGTGATAGTCGTCGTCATGCTCGGCGACGCGGCCGTCGATGACGACGCCGGCGTCCTCGGTGAAGGCCGTGGGCAGGTCGAGGCGGGCCATGGTCTCGCGCAGCTCGCCGGCGGCCATGACACGGCCCTCGCCGAGCATGACGACATGGTCGGCCAGGCGCACCACTTCGTCGGGCGAGTGGCTGACGTAGATCACCGGGATGTCGAGTTCGTCGTGCAGGCGCTCCAGGTAGGGCAGGATCTCGTTCTTGCGCCGGATGTCGAGCGCGGCCAGCGGCTCGTCGAGCAGCAGCAGGCGCGGGCTGGTGAGCAGCGCACGGGCGATGCCGACGCGCTGGCGCTCGCCGCCGGAGAGGCGCTCGGGCATGCGCTCGAGCAGATGCTCGATGCCGAGCAGCGCGCAGGCATGGCTCATCGACACCCGCGCGGCGCCGGCGCGGATGCGCTTGATGCCGTACTCCAGGTTGCGTCGCACCGACAGGTGCGGAAACAGGCTTGCCTCCTGGAAGACGTAGCCGAGCTCGCGGCGGTGGGTGGGGACGAACACTCCGCGGGCGGAGTCCTCCCACAGCTCGCCGTTGATGCTCAGGCGCCCGACCCGCGCGCGCTCGAGCCCGGCGATGCAGCGCAGCAGCGTGGTCTTGCCCGAGCCCGAATGGCCGAACAGGGCGGTGACGCCGCGCGCCGGCAGGCCGAGGTCCACATCGAGCCCGAAGCCGGGGTAGTCGAGCGCGAAGCGAAGCTGCAGGCCGTCGGCGATCGCGGCCCCGGCGGCGGCCATCGACATCATCTCAACCCCATCCCGACGCCCCGCGCCGACCCGAGTAGAGCGCGAGCAGCACCAGGAAGGAGAACAGCACCATGCCGCCGGCCAGCCAGTGCGCCTCGGTATAGGCGAGCGCCTCGACATGGTCGTAGACCTGCACCGACACCACGCGCGTCTTCTCCGGGATGTTGCCGCCGATCATCAGCACCACGCCGAATTCGCCTACGGTATGGGCGAAGCCGAGGATGGTCGCGGTGACGAAGCCGGGCCGCGCCAGCGGCAGCACCACGGTGAAGAAGGTGTCCCACGGCCCGGCACGCAGGGTGGCGGCCACCTCCAGCGGACGCGGGCCGATGCTCTCGAAGGCCTGCTGCAGGGGCTGCACGACGAAGGGCATCGAGTAGAACACCGAGGCGATCACCAGGCCGGCGAAGGTAAACGGCAGGGTGCCGAGGCCGAGCGCGGTGGTGAACTGGCCGACCGGCCCGTTCGGCCCCATCGCCAGCAGCAGGTAGAAGCCGAGCACGGTGGGCGGCAGCACCAGCGGCAGGGCGACCACCGCGCGGATGACGCGCTTCAGCGGCGAGCGCGTGCGCGCCAGCCACCAGGCCAGCGGCGTGCCGATCACCAGCAGGATCGCCGTCGTGCTGGTCGCGAGTTCCAGCGTGAGCCGGATCGCGGCGAGGTCGTCCGCACCGAGCATGCTGGCCCCGTCAGCGTTCGTAGCCGTAGGCGCGGATGATCTCGGTCGCCACGCTGCCGCGCAGATAGTCGGCGAGGGCCCTGGCCGCCGGGTTGTCGCTGCCGCGGCCCAGGACCACCGCATCCTGCCGGATCGGCGTGTACAGCTCGGCCGGGACATGCCACAGGGAGCCGGCGCCGAGCTTGCCATCGACCATCACCTGCGACAGGGCGATGAAACCGAGCCGGGCATTGCCGGTGGACACGAACTGGTAGGTCTGGGCGATGTTCTCGCCCGTCACCAACCTGCTCGCGAGCGCTTCGGCGAGGCCTAGGCGCTCGAGCACCTCCATCGCCGCGGCGCCATAGGGTGCGGTGCGCGGGCTGGCGATGGCCAGATGTTCGAAATCGGCGTCCCGCAGGACCTCGCCGCGGTCGTCGACGAAGCCGGCCTGCGGCGCCCACAGCACGAGCTTGCCGATCGCGTAGGTGAAGCGCGAGCCCTTCACCGTCGCACCTTCCTCCTCGAGCTTCTTCGGCGTGCGCTCGTCGGCGGCGAGGAAGAGGTCGAAGGGCGCGCCGTTGCGGATCTGGGCGTAGAGCTTGCCGGTCGCACCCGACGCCAGCAGCGCCTTGTGGCCGGTATCGGCTTCGAAGCGAGCGGCGATGCGCTGCATCGGTCCGATGAAGTTCGATGCCACCGCCACCTGGACCTCGGCGGCGTGCGCGTGGACACCGATCGCGAACATGACGAGGGCGAGGCAGGTGCGGAAGCGGAAGCGGCGGATGATCATTGCGAATTTCTCTCGGGGCAGGAGGATCGATCGTGGATGCTCATGATTACACGGGCGGCGCCGAAGCGCGTGCTGCCGCGGGCCGGGCGCGCAGCTGGCGGGCGAAGAAGGTCCACGCCAGCCGGGATGCATCCGGGCCCTGCGGGTCGCTGAACGGCTGCTTCGCCGCGCCGCCACTCCAGGCGTGACCGAGGCCGTCGATCTCCAGCAGGCTGACCGCAAGCCGGGCGCCGCGCCTGAACTCGGTGACCCTCGCCGCGTAGCGCTTGCCGCGTCGCGTCACGCGCGGCGCGCATTCGCGTGCGCCGACTGCCGCGGCCCACAGCTGCGCCGCGGCCCGGCCGTTGACCGGGGCGACGACGCGGTCGGCGCTGCCATGGATGACCAGCAGCGGTGGCCAGGCTGCGGCCGCCACCGGTGCGGCAGGCGAGCGCCGCCCGTGCATCGCGGCCAGGGCCGATGCGGGGGAATGGGCGGTGCCGGGCGGAATGCCGGAGTGCATGACGACCGCCTCGAAGCGCTCGGGGTGCAGGGTCGCGAGCAGGGCGCCCATGCTGGCACCGGCGGAGATGCCGGCCACCGCGATCGCCTTCGGGTCCACCGGATACAGCAGGCAGGCCTGATCGATGGCCGCCATCAGGCTCGCCGCCTCGGCGTGGGCGTGGTGCGTCGCGGTGCCGAACCAGGACCAGCAGCCCTGCGGATTCACGCGTCGGTCCTGCTCGGGGTAGAGGACGAGGAAGCGCTCGCGCGTGGCGATGCGGTTCATGCGCGTGCTGCGCGCGAAACCCGCCGCGGTCTGCCCGCAGCCATGGAGCATGACCATCAGCGGCAGCCGCTCGGCCGGCGACACGCCGGGCGGGCGAAAGAGGAAGTAGCGGCGCGTACCGCCCGGGCCCGCGGCAAGGCCGGAAATCCAGTCGCCCGGCCCCGGTGGGGGGCGATGCTGCGCGGCCGCCGCCTTCATCGCCTGGTTCACGGTCTTGCTGCCGGCGCGCACCGTGGCGCGCGTCATCGCGCCGACGGCGCGCTGCACGGCCCGGGCGAGCGGCGATCTGCGAGTGCGTTTGACCATGTCTCGATCTCGGGCTGCGTCCGCCATTGGAAACGCAGGCAAGTTTACGTGGTTTCGGCCTTGCCCCACACCCGACTGGCGCACGCCGAACGAAGGATTGGCGCCGGGGGGCAGTGCGGCAGGCTAGGTCGCCGCGGATGCCTCGCGCATCCGTGCCGCGAGTCCGGAGAAGCGGGCCCTGCGGGTATCGCAGGCGGCGACGAACACGGCGGCGGATCCGGCGACCGCGACGCCGCGCGCCGCGCGCGTCACCGCGGTATACACCAGTTCGCGCGACAGCACCGGACTGGCGAACGCCGGCAGCATCAGCACCACCTCGTCGAATTCCGAACCCTGACTCTTGTGCACCGTGAGCGCGAAGGCGGTGTCGTGTGCCGGCAGGCGCGTCGGCGCGTGGGCGCGGAAACCGCCGCCGGGGACCGGAAAGAAGACCGCCAGTTCGCCGTCTGCGTCGGGCAGGCAGAGACCGATGTCGCCGTTGTAGAGGCCGAGCAGGTAGTCGTTGCGCAGGACGATCACCGGCCGCCCGGCATACCAGGGCGAGCGGGCGCCGGGCTGCGCTGGGTGGCCGAGCGCGGCGCCCAGCACGCGTTCGAGGTGGGCATTGAGGGCGCGGAGCCCGCGCGGCCCGCCATTGACGGCAGCGAGCACGCGAAAGCGCTCGAAGGCGGCGAAGGCTTCGGCGGCGAGTGCCTGCGGGTCGGTTCGTGCCCGGGCGGGGTCCGCGCCCGGGTCGAGCCGGTGGCGCAGGGTGTCGATGTAGGCGGCGTAGCCCGCTTCGATCCGCCGCAGCACGTCGACGCCGGGGCGCGGACCCTCGTCCTCGATCCAGCGCGCGGACGGGTCGCAGCCCTCGCGCAGCCAGGCGAGCGCGCGGGCGCCGCATCCGGCATTGACGTCGGCAGCGAGGCGGCCGATGCCCGAGCCGGCTTCGAAGCGGTGGCTCTGGCTGAGCCAGACGACGCAGTCGGCGAGCGGCGCAGCCTCGTCGTCGGCTTCGGCGATCGCCGCGGCGGCGACGCCGGCAAGGCCTGCCAGCAGTTCGATCGTCGATGCGCCGAAGCTGCGCCGGGCCGACAGCTCGGCGAACACCGCGCCGGCGTCGACGGCGGCGAGCTGGTCCTTGTCGCCGAGCAGCACGAGGCGGGCATCGGGCGGCAGGGCGTCGACGAGGCGGGTAGCGAGCGCGAGGTCGAGCATCGAGGCTTCATCGACGACGAGGACATCGAGGGCGAGCGGGTTGCCGGCGTGGTGGCGAAAACGGCCGGGCCCGGCGGTGACGCCGAGCAGGCGGTGGATAGTGCAGGCCTCGCCGGGCAGGCGGGCGTGGACGGCGGCGGGGAGTGTCGCGGCGCGCTTGCGCAGGGCTTCGAGCATGCGCGCCGCGGCCTTGCCGGTGGGGGCGGCGAGGCCGAC
>JBFGUQ010000172.1:0-5845 GCA_041565515.1 Rhodocyclaceae bacterium
AGTGAGGAGGGCATGATGGAACTGCTTCACGAGATCGTCGTGTCCGCCCTGATCGTCGGCGGCACGGCGTTTTCCCTGGTCGGCGCCTGGGGCATGATCCGGCTGCCCGAGCTGATGAGCCGGCTGCATGCACCGACCAAGGCGGCCACGCTGGGCCTCGGCGGCGTGCTGCTCGCGTCGATGGCGCACTTCTTCTTCTCCGCGCAGGGACTCTCCACGCACGAACTGCTTATCACGCTGTTCATCTTCCTGACGGCGCCGATCACCGCGCTGTTTCTCGCCAAGGCCTACCTGCACCGCAACGTCGACCCGCGCCGCGGCCTGCCGGGCGCTGGCGAGCACGGCTGGAGCACCTTCGATCGCATCGACGGCGACACGGCGAAAGGGCCGATGCGGCGCTGAGCCCGGTACGCGCGGCTCGCGCCCGGGGCCGGCACTGGCGCATAATCGCGCCTGTTTCCGCTTTGCGCCGCCCGGCGCGCCGAGGTCTGTCTTGAGCACCGTCCGCAAGAATCCGCCCCAGCCCGCGCCCTCGCGCATCTCGGGCACGCTGAAAGTGAAGAAGCCGGCGTCGGCCGAGGTGCAGGACGAGGCCCCGCCGGCCGAGCCGCGCGCCGTGCGCGAGCCGGCAGCGCGCGAGTCGTCCAGTGGCGACGCCAAGCCCGGACGCTCGGGCACCGGACCCCGCCAGGCGCCGCGTCCGCCGGCGCGTTCGGGCGGCCGCCCGCCGCAGAAGTCCGGCCCGGCACCGAAGCCTGGGCGAGGGCCCACGCCCACATCGAAGCCGGCGCCGAAACCGGTCTCGCGCCCGGCCGAGGCTGGCGCCGCACCGCCACCCGAAGGCGTGCGCCTGTCCAAGATCATGGCCGAGCGCGGCATCTGCTCGCGTCGCGAAGCCGACGAGCTGATCGAGCGCGGCTGGGTGTTCGTCGACGGCAGGCGCGTCTCGGAGCTGGGCGTGCGTATCGACCCGGACGCCGGCATCACCCTCGCGCCCGAGGCCAGGCGCGTTCAGGCCCAGCGGGTGACGATCCTGCTGCACAAGCCGGTCGGCTACGTGTCGGGCCAGCCGGAGCCTGGCTACGAGCCGGCGGTGAGCCTGATCGGCGCCGGCAACCAGTTCGATCGCGACAGCGCGCAACGCTTTCACCCCTCGCAGCTGAAGAATCTTGCGCCGGCCGGACGGCTGGACATCGATTCGACCGGCCTGCTGGTGCTCACCCAGGACGGCCGCGTCGCCCGTCAACTGATCGGGGATCAGTCGCAGGTCGACAAGGAGTATCTCGTGCGCGTCGAGGGCGAACTGGTCGATGGCGGCCTCGAACTGCTCATCCACGGCCTCGAACTCGACGGTCGGCAGTTGCGGCCGGCGAAGGTCGAGTGGATCAACGACGATCAGCTGCGCTTCGTGCTGCGCGAAGGACGCAAGCGCCAGATCCGCCGCATGTGCGAACTGGTCGGCCTGCGCGTTGCCGGCCTCAAGCGCGTGCGCATCGGCAAGGTCAAGCTGGGCGATCTGCCGCTCGGCCAGTGGCGCTTCCTGCGCGAGGACGAGCACTTCTGAATGCACGACGGGGGCAGGGCGGGACGTCCACCCTGCCCCCGTCTGCCGTTGTCGAGGCTGCGGCATGAGTCCTCGACAGGACTCATGCCCTGGGTCGGGCCGCCTTGCCCGCCTCGCCGTCAGGCGGTCGTCTTGGTGCGGGCCTTGGGTGCCGCGCAGTTCTCCGGCTGCCTGCAGCCGGCTCTGGCCACCGCGGCATCGGCTGCGTCAGCCGCCAGGGCCTCCGCGTGTTCGTCCGACAGGCCGCTGACCTGGGCGAAACAGCCCTCGAGCGGGCATTTCTGCCCGGGCTTGCAGCCGTGTTCGGCCGCGCATTCGGCCTGTGTCTCGTCGAGCAGAACCATTTCCTTCACCGCCTCGCAGCGGCCGATGGGCGAATCAAAGCCACTCATGTGGATCTCCTTTAATGACATTGGAATCATTTTAACGCCGGCTGTGATGGCAGTCGCGCGACGCGTCAACTTCAAGCTTAGTCGCCGGGGCGACGCTCGCCGGGAGAACTGAGCCATCTTTGATCTGGGTCAACGGATGGCCGGGGTGAGGCCGGTTCGGTGCCGCGGCGGCGCACCGGCACGCTGCAGCGCAGGTCGCGATACGGGCCGCGCACATGGGCCCAGCCGGGGCCAGGTGAGGTTTGCGCGCAGTGCTCGACGCCGTCGATGCGGCTGCGCCAGACGTGCCAGGGCGCGGGCGCAGCCAGCGCCACGGCCGTGCCGAGCAACAGGGCGACGGTGGCGATGGTGCCTGACTTACTCGGCACGCAAGGCCTCCACGGCGTCGAGTCGTGCCGCCTTGCGCGCGGGCCGCACGCCGGCGGCAAGGCCGATCGCCACCGCCAGGACCTCCGCCACCAGCACGAAGTGCCAGGGGGTGGTCACCGGCAGGGCTGGCACGAAGATCCCCACCAGCTGTGCCAGCCCGGCGCCGATGACGAGGCCGAACACCCCGCCGATTGCCGCCAGCGCGACGGCTTCGCCGAGGAAGAGGCCGAGGATGGTCCGGCGCCGCGCGCCGAGCGCGACCAGCAGGCCGATCTCGCTGGTGCGCTCGGCCACCGAGATCGTCATGATCGTGACGATGCCCACGCCCCCCACCAGCAGCGAGATGCCACCGAGCGCGCCGACGGCGGCGGTGAGGATGCCGAGGATGTTCGACAGCGTTGCCAGCATGTCGGCCTGGGTGGTGAGGGTGAAGTCCTCGCGGCCGTGGCGGGCGACCAGCAGCTTGCGGATCTCGTCGGCGACACGTGTGGCCGCGATGCCTTCCTCGTAGATGACGTTCACCTCCATCAGGCCCTCGCGGTTGTACAAGGCAAGGCCGCGCGCTGTCGGGATGTAGGCGGTGTCGTCGAGATCGATGCCGAGGAACTGGCCCTTCTCCTCCATCACGCCGATGACGCGAAAGCGCTCGCCGCCGATCTCGACCCGCTGGCCGAGCGGATTGGCGCTGCCGAACAGCTCCTGCCGCAGCTTGGCGCCGAGGACGACGAAGGCGCGGGCATTCACCGGGTCGTCGGGCGGCAGGAAGCTCCCGATCCTCGCCCGCAGCGAGAACACGCGGTCCATGTCGGCGCCCACCCCGTATACGCTGGTGCGCCGAACACGCCCGGCGGCACGGACTTCGGCGTTGCCATAGACCACCGGCGTCACCCCGGTGACGAAGGGAACGCGCGCGAGCGCCGCGGCGTCGTCCAGGGTGAGCTCGCGCGCCGTCGAGGGCAGGCCGGGTGGGCCGCCGCGCGCGCCGCGCCGCCCGGGCGTGATCTCGATGATGTTGGTGCCGAACTGGGTGAATTCCTTGAGCACGAACTGGTGCAGGCCCTCGCCGATCGAGGTCAGCAGGATCATCGCGGCGATGCCTACGCCGATCCCCAGCAGGGTGAGGAAGCTGCGCAGCCGGTGCGCAGTCAGTGCCCGCAGGGCGAGGACGAGGAAATCCTGCCAGCGCATCGCCGCCTAGCGCCTTGCCAGGGCCTGCACCGGGTCGAGCCGGGCGGCGCGGCGCGCGGGCAGCACGCCGAAGATCAGGCCGGTGCCGAGCGCCGTGCCGAGCGCGGCGGCTACCGCCCAGTCCGGTGGCCAGGCGGGCAGCACCGGATAGGCGAGGCGGACGGCCCAGGCGCCGGCGTGGCCGAGGGCAAAGCCGACCAGTGCGCCGGCGAGCGACAGCAGCGCCGCCTCGGTCAGGAAGGCCAGGCGGATGTTGGGTCCGCTGGCGCCGAGGGCCTTGAGCAGGCCGATCTCGCTGGTGCGCTGGGTCACCGCCACCAGCATCACGTTCATGACGAGGATGCCGGCCACTGCCAGGCTGATCGCGGCGATGCCGGCCACGCCCAGCGTGAGGGCGCCGAGGATGCGGTCGAAGGTGCCGAGCACCGCGTCCTGGGTGATCAGGGTGACGTCGAGCTCGCCGTCTCGCCTTGCCCGCAACAGGGTCTCGATCTCGCGCTGCGCCGGGGCGAGCGCGTCGCGGTCCCTCGCCTCGACCATGATGCGGAACAGCGTGTTGGTGTCGAACATTGCCTGCGCGGTGGCCACCGGCACGATCACCATCTCGTCGGTGTTCATCCCCAGCCCCTGGCCGGCCGGCGCGAGCACGCCGATGACCCGCAGCCGGGTGTCGCCGACGCGCACCATGCGACCGATCACCGGGGCGGTGCCGAACAGTTCGGCACGCAGGGTGTCGCCGATCACGGCCACGCCGCTGGTGCGCGACAGATCCTCGCGCGGCAGGAACTGACCCTGCGAAAGCGTGAAGTTGCGGATGCCGAGATAGTCCGCGCTGGTGCCGACGACCATCACCTCGCGCAGCTTGCCCCCGGCCGAGATCTCCGAGTTGCCCACCGACAGCGGGGCGATGCGGGTGACCGTGGGCGCGCGCAGCAGCGCCGCGGCGTCGGCCACCGTGAGGTCTCGCGGCGTGCTGGTGATGAAGCTGCCCGGATTCACCCCGCCGGTCTCGGTGCGCCCGGGCAGCACGATGATCAGGTTCGCGCCCAGGGCGGAGAACTCGCTCACCACGTAGCGGCGGGCGCCGTCGCCGAGCGCGGTGAGCACCACCACCGCGGCGACACCGATGGACATCGCCAGCACCATCAGCGCCGTTCGCAGCGGGTAGGCGATGGCGGCACGGCTGGCGAAGCGCAGGGTGTCGGCCGGCTTCATGGCACGCTCTCGGCGGTGGCGGTCTGCTGCAGATCCCGGCACACCGCCCCGTCTTCCATCATCAGGCGGCGGCGCGCCCGCGCGCCCATGGCCGGATCGTGGGTGACGACGATCAGCGTCGTGCCGCCGGCGTTCAAGGCCTCGAGCAGGGCGGTCACCTCCTGCCCGGTGGCGCGGTCGAGGTTGCCGGTGGGCTCGTCGGCCAGCAGCATCGCCGGGCGCATGATGGTGGCGCGGGCGATGGCGACGCGCTGGCGCTGGCCGCCGGACAGTTCTTCGGGCCGGTGGCGGGCGCGTTCCTCGAGGCCGAAGTCCTTCAGTGCCCGCGCCACGCGGGCGTCGCGTTCGGCCACCGGCACGCCGGCGAGCATCAGCGGCAACCCGATGTTCTCCGCCGCCGACAGCCGCGGGACGAGGTGAAAGCTCTGGAACACGAAGCCGATGCGGGCGCGACGCACCTCTGCCTGCTCGTCGGCGGACAGGGTGGTGACGTCGCGACCCTCCAGCCGGTAGTGGCCGGCGTCGGGCCGGTCGAGCAGGCCGAGCAGGTTGAGCAGGGTGGACTTGCCCGAACCCGACGGGCCCATGACCGCGACGTATTCGCCGCGGTCGATCGAGACCGAGACGTTGCGCAGCGCGTGCACTTCGCTGTCGCCCAGCCTGAAGATGCGTTCGATGCCCTCGAGTTCGATCTGTGCCATGGCGCTGCGGACCCGCGGGGCGGACCCGTTGCTCGGACGATGTGAAGGGAGCCGCGGGATGGATTCCGTCGGCCTGCTCAGCGGCCGCTCTCGGCCACGACGTGGGCGCCGGCGCTCACGCCCTCGCGTTCGAGCGAGGTGACGATGCGGTCGCCCGCGGCGAGGCCTTCGAGCACCTCGGTATATTCCCAGTTCGAGACACCGGTGCGCAACGTGCGTTCGGCGAGCAGGCCGTCTTCTTCGACCAGCACGCGCGTGCCCTCGCGAAGGGCCGCGGTCGGGATGCGCAAGGTGTCCTCGCGGCTGGCGAGGATGATCTCGACATCGGCGCTATAGCCCACGAGCAGGCCGCGCGCCTCTTCCGGGCGCACGAAATCGACGTCTACCTCCACCGTTCGCGCCTGCTTCTCGACCGC
>JBFGUQ010000173.1:0-5843 GCA_041565515.1 Rhodocyclaceae bacterium
CTGTTCGGCCGCCCGATGACAGGCGCCGAGGCGCCGCCGCGCGGCGAGCAGCTGCGCTGCTACAGCGCGGCCTACGAGGCCTGGTCGCGGGGCGAGATCGAGATTCCCGGGCGAGCTTCCTTCACCACTTTCCGGGGCGCGTTGCGGGACTGGCTCAGGGAGCTTACCGATGCGCCCGGTTCGGCATCCGGGCAGCGCATCATGGCCGTGACCTCGGCCGGCGTCGTGGCCGTAGCGGTATGCGAAGTGCTTGGCCTTCCGGATTCGAAATGGAGCGCACTGGTGGCGGTGATGCAGAACGCCTCCCTCACCGAGCTGCAGTTCTCCAGGGGTCGTTGCAGCCTGCGCAGCTTCAACGGCACCGGCCACCTCCCGGCGCGCCTCTCCTCCTCGATCTGATCGCGGCGCCGGGACCTGGCGCCACCCTAGCCGGGCGCGGCCTCAGGCCTCGGTGCCCGCGCGGCGGCGCGGCTTCGGTGTGGCCTTTTCCTGGTCGCGTTCGGCGGCGGACTCCAGCAGGCACTTGATCATGAATTCGGCCGCCATGGAGATGTGCTGGCGCGCGAGTCTCTCCGCCTTCGCCCCGTCGCCGTCGACGATCGCCTCGAGCATGGCGGCGTGCTCGTCCCATATGTCGCGTGGCTTGGTATCGCGCAACAGCACCTCGCCCATGACGCGTTGCGTGTTGGTCCAGTGCGCTTCCAGCTCGGATGCGATCAGCGGATTTTCCGACAGGCTGTACACGAAGCCGTGGAAGGCCATGTCCGCGGCGATCATTGCCGTGATCGATCCGCTTGCGACCGCTTCCCGTCCGGCGCGAATCAAGGCCGGGCCCTTGGCCTTCGCGCGCTTGGCGTTGAGTTCGGCGGCGCGGCGGAACGCGAGGCCCTCGAGCACGGCGCGAATGTCGTACATGTTGCGCACGTAATCGAGATCGAGCGGCGCGACGAGCAGGCCGCGCCCCGGTGCGTCGCGCAACACGCCCTGGTTGCGCAGCAGGATCAGCGCCTGCTGCACCGGCTGGCGGGACACGCCGAGCTCCGACGCGATCTGTTCCTGAATCACCCGGGATCCGGCCTGCAGCCGACCTGCCGCGATCTCGTCGAGGATCGCCTTGTGCACCTGTTCGGCAAGGCTGGGCTGGCTTGTCAGTAATTTCATGCTTCGGAACTCTTCTTCGTCGATTTGCTACTTGGGGTCATTTTCCCCCACTACTGACCACTACGCCAGCGCCGCTCGGCGTTGTCCCATGCTTCGAGGGGCTGCAGGTCTGGGACCCATGCGAGTCCGGACTTGGCATCGGAGGAGGCGGGCTGCGGGGTGACGAGGACGTCGAGCAGTGCGGGGCGGTTTGCCATGGCGCGCGCGATGGCGGCGGGCAGGTCCTGGGCGCGCTCGACGCGCTCGGCATGCATGCCGAAGGCGCGTGCCATGGCGGCGTGATCGGCGAACTGCAGTCGGGTGCCGCAGACCTTGCCGTGGGTTTCGTGCTGGTCGCGCACCTCGATGGCCCAGGCGCCGTTGTTGGCGACGACGATGAGCACCGGGGCCTGGTGGCGCACGGCGGAGTCGATCTCCATGGCGTTGAAGCCGAAGGCGCCGTCGCCGGTGGCGACCACGACGGTGCGCTCGGGGCAGGCGAGGCTGGCGGCCACGCCGAAGGGGGTGCCCACGCCGATGCAGCCGAGCGAGCCGGGGTCGAGATAGGTGGCCGCGGGCAGGCCGACGCGGGCGAAGCTGAGGAAGTCGCCGCCGTCGGCGACGACCACCGCATCGTCGGGCAGCGCCTCGCGCAGCGCGGCGAGCACGCGGTTCGGGTGCATCAGGCCGTCGCTGCCGTGCGGGGCGTTGCGCATCGAGCTGAGGAGCTTGTCGGAGCGTTCGCAGTGCTTGGCCCGCAGGGTGGCGGCCCACTCGAGATCGGTCGCGGGGGCGCGCTCGCCCGCGGCCGCGAGGATCGCCTCGAGCGCGAGCGCGGGGGTGGAGAACAGCTCGACGGCGCCGCGGCGGTTGTCGCGCAGCTCGGGCGCGCAATCGGCGATGCGCAGGAAGCGCGCGTTGCCGAACACCGCCGGCGAGCCGTAGGCGAGCTGGAAGTCGAGCCGGCGCCCGACGGTGACGACCAGGTCGGCCTGTCCCATCACCGCGCCGCGCATGGCCGCGACCACCGAGGGGTGATCGTCGGGCACCAGGCCGCGGCTCTCGCCGGTGTCGAGGTAGGGGGCCTTGAGCCGCTCGAGCAGGCGGCACAGCGCAGGTCCCGAGCCCTGGGCGCCGCGCCCGGAGATGAACAGCGGGCGCTTGGCCGACCACAGCAGATCCACGGCGGCCTGCACCGAGGCGGCGTCGGGCGCGATCGCCGGCGCCGATTTCGGCGCGAAGTGCTCGGGCAGCTGGACCGCCTGCGGGACCTCGCTGCGTAGCGTATCGACCGGGAAGTCGAGATACACCGGGCCGGGCGCGCCGCCGTGGCCGAGCGCGCGCGAGACGGCCTCGTCGAGCTCCTGCAGCACCAGCTCGGGCTGGCGCACGGTGCGCGCGTAGCGGGTGACCGAGCGCACCAGGTCGGTGTGCACCATGTCCTGCAGCGCGCCGCGATTCTCCTGCGCCCGCGGCGGCGTGCCCGAGAGCACCAGCACCGGGACACGGGCGACGTCGGCGTTGGCGATGCCGGTCATGGCGTTGGTGACGCCGGGGCCGGCGGTGACCAGCGCCACGCCGAAGCCGCCGCGCAGCTGCGCCTCCGCATGGGCCATGTAGACCGCGGCGCGCTCGTCGCGCACGTCGATGATGCGGATGCCCTCGGCGTCGAGCCGCATCCAGATCGGCATGATGTGCCCGCCGCACAGGCCATAGACCCGCTCCACGCCGCGCTGCTTGAGAAAGCGCGCGATCAGGGCCGCGGCCGATTGTTCCGAGATTGCCTGAGTAGCCATGGTGTCTCCTTGGTGATGGGCGCCGCGGCCGGGCCGGTGAGTGCTTGCGCAGCCGGCCCGGACGTGGGGCGGAAGTTGTGTGTTGCAAACCGCAGCGGTTCGCTTACAATGTTATCGCATTCTGAATTCAGAAGTCGATAAATTCTTCACCCTGCACCTGCCCTGTCGAAGGCACCACCCGAGGAGACACCCACGATGAGTCACTTGCTCAACATTTCCGATGCGGTCGCAACGCATGCCCGGCTCAGCCCGGGCAAGCTGGGCACGCGCGATTCGCGCCGCTCGCTGACCTACGCCCAATGGGACGAGCGGGCCAGCGGCCTGGCCGCTGGGCTGCTCGCGCGCGGCCTGCAAAAGGGCGACCGGGTGGGCATCCTGGCCTACAACTGCGTGGAATGGATGGAGATGTACGTGGGGCTGGCGCGCGCCGGGCTGGTCGCGGTGCCGCTGAACTTCCGCCTGAGCGCCCCGGAGATCGGCTACATCCTGGGCAACTGCCAGGCCGCGTGCCTGATCGCGGGGGCCGAGTTCGTCGATACGGTGGATGCGATCCGGGGCGAACTCGCGATCGCGCCCGAGCGCTTCGTGGTGCTCGAGGCGCAGCCGCGCGCCGGCTGGCTCGGCTACGACGAGCTGGTGGCCAGCGGGGCGGGGCGGCGTGAGTTCGAGCAGGTGCGCCCGGAGCAGACCTGCGCGCTGATGTACACCTCGGGCACGACCGGACGGCCGAAAGGGGCGATCCGCAGCCACGAGGGCAGCACGCTGATCGCCATGGCGACCGCGCTCGAGATGGGTTTTACGCGCGAGGACACGGGCCTGCTGGTGATGCCGATGTGCCACGCCAACTCGCTGTACTTCGGCACGACCTTCATCCACCTGGGGGCGACCTGCATCGTAGACGACCGGCGCAGCTTCGACCCGGAGGCGCTGCTGGCGACGCTGTCGAAGGAGAAGGTGACCTTCACCTCGCTGGTGCCGACGCACTACATCATGGTGCTCGCGCTGCCCGAGACGGTGCGCCAGCGCTACGACATGGGCAGCGTGGGCAAGCTGATGATCTCCTCGGCGCCGGCGCGCAAGGACACCAAGCTGGCGATCCTCGAGTACTTCCGCAACGGCCAGCTCTACGAGCTGTACGGCTCGACCGAGGCCGGCTGGGTGACGCTGCTGCGCCCGGACGAGCAGATCGTCAAGCTCGGCTCGGTCGGGCGCGAATGGGCCGCCAGCGGCCCGATCCGGCTGCTCGACGAGCACGGTCGGGAGGTGGCCGACGGCGAGGTCGGTGAGCTGTTCTCGCGCACGTCCTACGTGTTCGACGGCTACTGGGGCAATCCGGAGAAGACCGCCGAGGCGTTCCGCGGCGAATGGTGCTCGGTCGGGGACATGGCGCGGCGCGACGAGGACGGCTACATCTGGCTGGTCGATCGCAAGAGCAACATGATCATCAGCGGCGGCGAGAACATCTACCCGTCCGAGGTCGAGGGCGTGCTCGGTGCGTATCCGGGCGTCAAGGACGTGGCGGTGGTCGGCATCCCGCACGAGAAGTGGGGCGAGACGGTGCTGGCGGTGCTGGTGCTGCACGAGGGCCAGTGCGCCGAGGTGGCGGCGCTGCAGGCCTGGTGCCGGGAGCGGCTGGCCGCGTTCAAGTGCCCGCGCGAGTACCGGTTCATGACCGAGGCCGAGCTGCCGCGCACGGCAACGGGCAAGATCCAGCACCGCCTGCTGCGCCAGCGCCTGCTCGAGCACACCGGCGCGCCCGCTTAGGCGGCAGGGGCGGGCGCTGCGGCGCGAGCGGCCACCGCGCCGCGCCTGCCCGCACCCGATTCGATCCAGGCGAACCGCCCAACCACACGAGACGAAATTCCGCGTGCAACAGATCCTTCTCGTCACCTTTCCCTTCTTCGCCCTCGTCTTGTGCGGGTATCTCGCAACCCGTCGGCGGATCGTCCCGCTCGAGGCGATCCCGGGGCTGAACGTCGTCGTCCTGTTCTTCGCGCTGCCTTGCATGCTCTACCGCTTCGCGGCGAGCACGCCGATCGACCGACTGATCGATCACAGCGCCTTCGTCGTCTATCTGATCTGCGCGCTGGTCATGGTGGCGCTCACGGTGCTCACCACGAGCAGGGGGCGGATCGGATGGAACGACGCTTCCTTCGGTGCCCTCGTGGCCGCCTTTCCCAACTCGGGCTTCATGGGCATGCCGCTGCTGCTGTCGCTGATCGGTGCCAGCGCGGCGGGGCCGGTAATCGTGTCGCTCACGATCGACATGGTCATCACCTCCTCGCTGTGCATCGCGCTGTCGCGCCTGAGTGCGGCCGACGAGCATGGAGCAAGCAAGGCCGCGCTGAGCGCCCTGCGTGGCGTGATGTTCAACCCCCTGCCTTGGGCGATCCTGCTCGGTGGCCTTGCCTCCGCGACGGCATTCACCCTTTACGAGCCGTTGATGCGGGTGGTGGGAATGCTTGCGGACGCGGGCTCGCCGATTGCGCTCTTTACCATCGGAGCGGTCCTTGCGCGCTCGGCCATGACATTGGGTGCCGAGGGCGCGGAGGCCGGGCGCTGGGGCGACGTGCCGCTGATCGTGCTCTACAAGCTGATTCTGCATCCGGCCCTGATGTTCGGCGTCGGCAGCCTCGCGATTGCGCTCGGTGCGCCACTCGACCCTTTCGCGCTGACGGTGCTGGTGCTGGTCGCTGCGCTGCCGAGCGCGAGCAACGTGCCGATGCTGACCGAGCGGTTCGGTGCCGATACCGGGCGGGTTGCCCGCGTCGTCCTGATAACCACGACCCTGGCCTTCGTCACCTTTTCGTCGGCGGTCGGCTTGCTGGTCTGATCGGCGAACCCAGAGCCCGGCGCTCCGGGCCCTTCCGAGCCGGTTCCGGGCGCCGCGGGAGACGAGCGGCCGGC
>JBFGUQ010000174.1:0-5827 GCA_041565515.1 Rhodocyclaceae bacterium
GCTCGCAAACCTGCTCGCCCTCCCTGGGCATGCGGCGGACCCGATCGAGCCGGAGAAGGCCTTCGCGATGCGTGCGCAGGCGCTCGACGCGCAGACGCTCGAGGTCGTGTTCGACGTTGCCAAGGACTACTACCTCTACGCAGACAAGTTCCGCTTCGAAACGGATCCGGACAGCGTCGTGCTGGGCCCTCCGGACAAGCCGGCGGGCAAGCTCAAGACCGACGACTTCTTCGGTGAGGTGGAAACCCACCGCGGCGAATTGCGCATCCTGATACCGGTCGCCGCCGCGGGCGAACTGACCCGCTTCCGCCTCGACGTCAGCAGCCAGGGCTGCTGGGATGGCGGCATCTGCTATCCGCCGACCCTGCAGAGCGCCGACATCGACCTCGCCGCAGCCCCGGTCGCGGCGGGCACCAGCATGCTCGACCGCGCGCTGGCCGTCGGCAGCGGCGACGAGTCGCCGAAGGCCGTGCCGGCGTCCGGAGGCGCAACCGGGGCGGGCGACGGTGACGAAAGCGGCAGGATCGCCCGCATGCTCGAGGGCGCGAGCGTGCCCCTGATCCTGGTGAGCTTCTTCGGCTTCGGCCTGCTGCTCGCTTTCACCCCCTGCGTATTCCCGATGATCCCGATCCTGTCGGGCATCATCGTAGGCCACGGTCACCACCTGTCCCACGCCCGCACCTTCGCGCTGTCGCTGGCCTATGTGCTGGGCATGGCCGTCACCTACGCATTGGCCGGCGTCGCCGCAGGCCTCACCGGCACCCTACTGGCGGCGGCACTGCAGAACGCCTGGGTGCTCTCGGCCTTCGCCCTGGTGTTCGTCGCGCTCTCGCTGTCGATGTTCGGCTTCTACGAGCTGCAGATGCCCAACTCGCTGCAGAGCAAGCTCGCCGACACCGCCGCCCACAAGCAGGGCGGCCACCTCGGCGCCGTGGCGACCATGGGCGTCCTGTCGGCCCTGATCGTCGGCCCCTGCGTCGCCGCGCCCCTGGCCGGTGCGCTGCTGTATATCGCCCAGACCGGAGACGCGATGCTCGGCGGCTGGGCCCTGTTCGCCATGGGCATGGGCATGGGCATGCCGCTGCTGGCGGTGGGCGTCGCGGCGCGTTCCGTGCTGCCGAAAGTCGGGCCGTGGATGGATGGCGTGAAGAAGGCCTTCGGCGTGCTGCTGCTCGGGGTCGCCCTGTGGTTGTTGATGCCGGTGCTGCCGCCGCTGGCGATGATGCTGGGCTGGACCGCGCTGCTGGTGTTTTCCGGCATCTTCCTGCACGCGCTCGAGCCGCTGCCGCCGCGGGCGAAGGGCTGGCCGCGCTTCTTCAAGGCCGTAGGGGTGGTGATGCTGGTGGGCGGCGTGGCGATGCTGGTGGGCGCGCTGGCCGGATCGCGTGATCCACTGCAGCCGCTGGCGGTGTTGCGTGCCGAGGCCTCGTCCAGACCTTCCGCCCCGCGCTTCGAGAAGGTGGCGTCAGTGGCCGACCTCGACGCCCGCCTTGCCAGCGCCGACCGCCCGGTGATGCTCGACTTCTACGCCGACTGGTGCGTGTCCTGCAAGGAACTGGACCGCTTCACCTTCACCGACCCGAAGGTCGTCGAGCGCATGAATCGGATGCTGCTGCTCAAGGCGGATGTCACCGCCAACAACGCCGAGGACAAGGCACTGCTACAGCGCTTCGGCCTGTTCGGCCCGCCCGGCATCGTCTTCTTCGATCCACGCGGTCGGGAGCTGAGCGGATTGCGCGTGGTCGGCTTCATGAAGCCGGGGCCGTTCGCCGAGATCCTCGATCAGGCGCTCTAGCGGCGTGCGCGCCGCCGCCGCGGCGGTTTTCCCCTACAATCCCGTCTTCCCACCCTTCGCTCCGGCCCTACATGTTTTCCGGTATCGTCGCGGCCGTCGGCCGCATTGACCACATCGAACCCCTCGCAGACGGCGTGCGCCTCACGGTCGACAGCCGCGGCCTCGACCTGTCCGACGTGATCATCGGCGACAGCATCGCCAACAGCGGCGTATGCCTCACCGTAGTGGCCATCGATGGCGCGCGGCTGCACTTCGATGTATCGCGCGAGACGCTGAACTGCACCGTCGGCCTCGAGCGGGCCGGTGGCGAAGTGAACCTCGAGAAGGCCCTGCGCCTGGCCGACCGTCTCGGCGGCCATCTGGTCACCGGCCATGTGGACGGCGTCGGCGAGGTGGTGAAGTTCGGCCCCGTCGGCGAGAGCCACGAACTCGTCATCCGCGCACCGGCGTCGATCGCGGGCTACATTGCGAAGAAGGGTTCGGTCACCGTGAACGGCGTCAGCCTCACCGTGAACCGGGTCGAGGGCCGCGAATTCTCGATCAACCTCATCCCCCACACGGTGGCGGTGACGAACCTCAAGCACCTTCAGGCAGGCAGCCGGGTCAACCTCGAAATCGACCTCATCGCGCGCTACGTCGAGCGCATGCTGGCGTGGCGCAGCGAACAAGCATGACAAGCGTAGAACTCCGATCAGCAAAGGACACAGCATGAGCGCACTCGCGCCGATTACCGAGATCATCGATGACATCCGCGAGGGCAGGATGGTCATCCTGGTCGACGAAGAGGACCGCGAGAACGAGGGCGACCTCGTCATGGCGGCCGAGTTCGTCACGCCGGAAGCGATCAACTTCATGGCCAAGTACGGCCGTGGCCTGATCTGCCTGACCCTGACCGACGAGCGCTGCCGCCAGCTCGGTCTGCAGCAGATGGTGCGCGACAATCGCACCCCGCACGGCACCGCCTTCACCACCTCGATCGAGGCCGCAAGCGGTGTCACCACCGGCATCTCGGCGCACGACCGCGCCCGCACCGTGCAGGTGGCCGTCGCCCGTCATGCCAAGCCCGACGACATCGTGATGCCAGGCCACGTCTTCCCGCTCACCGCGCAAAAGGGCGGCGTGCTGATCCGCGCTGGTCACACCGAGGCGGGCTGCGACCTCGCCCAGCTGGCGGGGGTGGAGCCGGCCGCGGTGATCTGCGAGATCCTCAAGGACGACGGCACCATGGCGCGGCTGCCCGACCTGATCGAGTTCGGCCGCGAACACGACCTCAAGATCGGCGCCATTCGCGACCTGATCGAGCACCGCGCCGCCACCGAGCACCTGGTGGAGAAGGTCACCGAGAAGGAAGTGGACACGCCCCACGGGCGTTTCCGCCTGTCGGCCTTCGAGGACAAGACCTCCGGCGACGTGCACTTCGCTCTCGCGCACGGCGACATCCGCCCGGATCGCGAGACCCTGGTGCGGGTGCACGAGCCGATTTCGGTGGTCGACTTCCTCGACCCCGAGAGCGCCCGCCACAGTTTTCCGGTCAATGACGCCCTCGCCTCGCTGGCGGCGGCCGAGGCCGGCGTGATCGTGCTGCTGTACCGGCCGCAGAGCGGCCGCGAGCTGCTCGCCAGCCTGAACGGCATGGCCGATCGCCCGGTGAAGTGGGACGCACGCCTGTTCGGCGTCGGCGCCCAGATCCTGCGCGCGCTCGAAGTCGGCAAGATGCGCTTGCTCGCAAGCCCGCGCAAGATCCCGAGCATGGCCGGATTCGGCCTCGAAATCACCGGCTTTGTAGATAAACCCTGAGATTGCCCATGCAACGCAACGCGAACGAAGGCACGAGAACGATGCCCCGATACGAAAACATCCCCGAACTTGAGCCCGACCTGAAGGGCACCGGCCTGCGCGTCGGCGTCGTCATGGCACGCTTCAACATCGACATCTGCGAGGGCCTCTTGTCTGCCTGCGCCGACGAACTGGTCAGGCTCGGCGTCACCGAGACCGACATCCAGATCGCAACCGTGCCCGGTGCGCTGGAGATCCCCCTGGTGCTGCAGGCGATGGCAGCCAGCGGCCGCTTCGATGCGCTGGTCGCCCTCGGCGCGGTCACCCGTGGCGAGACCTACCACTTCGAGCTCGTCTCGAATGAGATGGGCGCCGGCGTCACCCGCGTCGCGCTGGATTCGGGCGTGCCGGTGGCCAATGGCGTCCTGACCGTCGAGGACGAGGATCAGGGCCTGGTGCGCATGCACGACAAGGGCACGGACTGCGCCCGGGCCGCGATCGAAATGGCCAATCTCCTGAAGGCACTGAAGTGAGCGAGAACACGAACAACCCGGCCGCCAGCACCAAGATGGCCCGTCGCCGCGCGCGCGAGCTCGCGCTGCAGGGCGTCTATCAGTGGCTGCTGTCGGGCAATCCGGTGAGCTCGGTGCAGCGCCACCTCGAGGCGGAAAGCGAGAACTTCGACAAGGTCGACCGCGAGCTCTTCGTCAGCCTGCTGCGCGGCACGCTCGACAACGTCGAAGCGCTGCGCGAGACCTTCTCGCCGCTGCTCAGTCGCCCGGTCAGCGAGTTGTCGCCGATCGAACACGCGATCCTGCTGCTGGGCGCGCACGAACTGCGCAACAACATCGAGACGCCTTACCGGGTCGTGATCAACGAAGCGATCGAACTCGCCAAGGGCTACGGCGGCACCGACGGCCACCGCTTCGTCAATGGCGTGCTCGACAAGCTCGCCGCCAGGCTGCGGCCGGAAGAAGTCGAGGCTACGCGCGCGTCGAAGGGCTGAACGCCGGAGCCCTGCGGGCCGACTTGCGCCAGCGGCTCTGCGCGTCAGGAGGAACGGTGAGCGCCTTCGGCCTGTCGAAGGGCGTACTGGTCCACGCTCGGAGTTCCCCATGCCTGCCACACCGAAGAAGA
This sequence comes from Rhodocyclaceae bacterium, assembly GCA_041565515.1. Lineage (GTDB taxonomy): Bacteria > Pseudomonadota > Gammaproteobacteria > Burkholderiales > Rhodocyclaceae > Thauera. The sequence goes on from JBFGUQ010000174.1 coordinate 4,709, forward strand.
GCAAGTTGACGATCATCGAGGACAAGGTGAAGCTCGCCCACACCTCGCACTGGGATCTCGACTACCTGAGCCAGGCCGATCTCGAAGCGGTGATGGGGGCCGAGCCCGTGCCCGACGAGGCAACGATCGAGGCGGCAAAGTCGGCGACGGACAAGGCCTCGGCCACCACGTCACCTCGGCGATAGCGAGCGCGGACGAAGCATCGAGCGCGTTGCGGGCAGGCTCAGTGTCCGCCTGACGCAGGCGCCACCGGCAGGGCCGGAATCTCGACGCGTTCCTGGCGCATCAGCAGGGGGTCGGGTGGCGGCTCCAGATAGACCGCCAGCACGCGATCGTTCTCCATCAGCGTCGCCAGCGGAAACTGCCCCATCTCCTGGGTTCGCGCCCACGCCAGGGCCTGCTCGTAGGAAGCGAACTCCACCCGGCACAGAGCGATGTCGCCCTGGCGCCAGGCCGCCAGCGTGGCGTGAAAAAGCACCGACCAGTTCTGCGGCTTCGCCTCGAGCATGACAACGTTCTCCTTTGCTGCGCTACGCGACGGGCCGCTGGTGCCGATCACGCCAAGGCGCGGCACATCATCAAAGCGGCCGCCTGATCGTCATCGCACCACGGATGTCGCCCGGCACATACCCGATCGCCTTGTCGTCCGGATAGAGCGCGTCGAGCCTGGCCTTGACCGCCGGGTCGATCTGCTCGCTGGTGCCGTGACAGGCCAGGCACAAGGTCTGAGTCGGCAGAGCCTTCATGTAGCGGTATTCCCTGGCATTGCCATCGCCAAGGATCTCGCCCTTCTCCAGCGTTGCCGGCGTTTCACCTGCGGCGGCGCGGCGGTCGAAGTCCTCCAGCACTGCTCGTTCCCAGGTATCCGGCACTGCCTTGGGATTTCGGTTCTTCAGGCTGACCCGGCGGATATGCCATCCACTCGCCTCGGACGCCTGCTGCGCCATCTGCGGCGCCTTGTCGCGACACACGCCGATGGCGGCCGCAGGCCCTTCCTTCTCCATCTCCTGCTGCAGGACGGCGAGCAGGCGGGGCGGGATGCTCGCAGCCACGCCGCGGGCTTCCGCGAGCAGTCCGCCGTCGTCGGCGGCAACCGGCGCCGCGGCGAACGCGACGACC
>JBFGUQ010000175.1:0-5815 GCA_041565515.1 Rhodocyclaceae bacterium
CGATACTCCTCGTTCGTCACCACGATCGGCCGCGGGTCGACCTCGCCCCCGGCAAACCCCTTCAGGCGCGCCGCGGTTTCCTGCAGCAACGACAATTCGCCGGTCAGCGGCAGCAGCTGCTTCGGATAGCTCTCGCGCGAGGCGGGCCACAGCCGCGTGCCGGAGCCGCCGGATAGGATGACGCTCTTGATGGTCATGTCTGTCGATATCGCCTGTTCGTTGGTCATTGGGTTGCTCATTGCTGCAGCGCGAATGCCGCGCCCCTTCAGTCGAAGACCTCGGCGTCGGCGAGCAGGCGCCCTTCCCTGTCCTTGGCCGACAGCAGGGGCTCGCCAGCCAGCGGCCAGTCGATGCCGATCCCGGGATCGTCCCAGCGGATGCAGCGCTCGTGCTGCGGCGCGTAATAATCCGTCGTCTTGTAGAGGAAGTCCGCCGTCTCGCTCAGGACCAGGAAGCCGTGGCCGAAACCGGGCGGGATCCACAACTGGCGATGGTTGTCCTCGCTCAGTTCGACCCCGTCCCAGCGGCCGAAGGTCGGCGACTTGCGGCGCAGGTCGACGGCGACGTCGAACACCCTGCCCCGCACCACGCGCACGAGCTTGCCCTGCGGCTGCTCGATCTGGTAGTGCAGCCCGCGCAGCACGCCAGCGCCCGAACGCGAATGGTTGTCCTGCACGAAGTCGACATCGAGGCCGGTGAGTTCCTGGAAAACCCGCGCGTTGAAGCTCTCGAGAAAGAAACCGCGCGCATCCCCGAACACCTTCGGTTCGAGGATCAGCACGTCGGGGATTGCACTGGCAATTGCCTGCATTGGAGATTCGCTCAGGTAAGGATTTCGCGCAGCATGCGCGCGACGCCGACGCGCCAGTCGGGCAGCGCAAGACCGAAGCTCGCGCGCAGGTGCCCGCAATCGAGGCGTGAATTCAGCGGGCGGATCGCGGCGGTCGGGTATTCGGCCGTCGTGATCGGCGCGATCTCCTCGACCTTCAGCGCCACGCCCAGGGCACGCGCCTCGTCGACGACGAACCGGGCATAGCCGTGCCAGCTCGTCTCGCCCGCCGCCGCGAGATGGTAGGTGCCCGCCAGCGCGGGATCGCCCACGGCCGAGCGCAGCGCATGGGCACTGACATCGGCGATCAGTTCGGCACCGGTGGGTGCGCCTTGCTGGTCGTCGATGACGACGAGGCGCTCGCGTTCGGCCGCGAGCCGAAGCATGGTGCGGGCGAAATTGCCCCCGCGCGCGGCATAGACCCAGGAGGTGCGGAAGATCAGGTGCCGGCAGCCGCTGGCGCGGATCGCCTTCTCGCCCGCGAGCTTGCTGCGGCCATATACGGACAGCGGCGCGGTCGGGTCGTCCTCGCGCCAGGCGCGGCTGCCGCTGCCGTCGAAAACGTAGTCGGTGGAGTAGTGCAGCAGCCATGCGCCCAGCGCCGCCGCCTCGTGCGCCAGCACGCCGACCGCCTCGGCGTTGATCGCATGCGCCAGCGCCGCATCGCTCTCGGCCCTATCCACTGCGGTGTAGGCGGCGGCATTGACGATGACGTCGGGCGCCAGCCGGCGCACCGTCTCCGCCAGATCGACCTGCCGGGCGAGATCGCCGCAGTCGATGCCTTCACCGTGGCGGTCGAGCGCGACGAGTTCGCCCAGGGGGGCCAGCGCGCGCTGCAGTTCCCAGCCGACCTGCCCGTTCTTGCCGAGCAGCAGGATCCTCATCGCTCGCCCTCGCGGCCGGCGTAATTGCGCGCCACCCAGTCGCGGTAGGCGCCGCTCTGCACGTTGGCGACCCAGTTCGGGTGGTCCAGATACCACCGGACGGTCTTGCGGATGCCGGTCTCGAAGCTCTCCGCAGGGCGCCAGCCCAGTTCGCGTTCGATCTTGCGCGCATCGATCGCATAGCGCCGATCATGTCCCGGGCGGTCCTTGACGTGCGTGATCAGCCGGCTGTAGCTGCCCCCGGCGCCAGGGCTGAATTCGTCGAGCAGGGCGCACACGGCGCGAACGATCTCGATGTTGGCCTTCTCGTTCCAGCCGCCGATGTTGTAGGTCTCACCGGGCCGGCCGCGCGCCAGCACCTCGCGAATCGCCGCGCAATGGTCGCCGACATAGAGCCAGTCGCGCACGTTCAGGCCATCTCCGTAGATCGGCAACGGCTTTCCGCCCAGCGCATTGACGATCATCAGCGGGATCAGCTTCTCGGGAAACTGGAACGGGCCGTAGTTGTTCGAGCAGTTGGTGGTGAGCACCGGCAGGCCGTAGGTGTGGTGCCACGCGCGCACCAGGTGGTCGCTAGCGGCCTTGCTGGCCGAATACGGGCTGTTGGGCTCGTAGGCCTTGGTTTCGGCGAAGGGCGGATCCTGCGGGCCGAGCGAGCCATAGACCTCGTCGGTGCTGACATGCAGGAACCTGAAGCCAGCCTTTTCGCCCCCCTCGAGCGTGCTCCAGAACTGCCGCGTGGCCTCGAGCAGGGAGAAGGTCCCCTCGACATTGGTACGCACGAATGCGCCCGGTCCGTGGATCGAACGGTCGACATGGCTCTCTGCCGCGAAATGGACGATTGCCCGCGGACGGTGGGTCGCGAGCAGCCGATCGAGCAGGTCGCGGTCGCAGATGTCGCCCTGGACAAAGCAGTGGCGTGCGTCGTTGCTCACCCGCTCGAGCGTCTGCAGGTTGCCCGCATAGGTCAGCGCGTCGAGATTGACCACGGGCTCGTCGCCGCTGGCGAGCCAGTCGAGAATGAAGTTTGCGCCGATGAAGCCGGCGCCGCCGGTTACGAGAATCACGGAAATGCCCCGCTTGGTCGAGTAGCCGCAATTATGGCATCGGCGATGCCGCGGCGTGTCCGTCGAGCGCAAATCCTTAGCGGCGCAGGCCTTGCAGCCGCACGCGGAACCGCCTTCCCGACATGACCGCAGTGTAATCGGCCACCCCATCGGGGCATGCCAACCTCTTCACGCAAACACGTGGGCACGAGGTCTCGCCTGGCAGCAGCGCTTCAAGGTCGTCCAGGCCGACAGGCCGGCCAGGCGTCGGCCCGGGTCGGCTCGTCGGCCCTGCCCTACATGCGCAGGCGCTCGGCGTAGCCCGTCATCTCCAGATAGCCGCGGCCCACTTCGGGGCCGGGATCCGGCCCTGCGCCCATCTCGAACACCCGCACCGCCCCTTCCCAATAGACCGCGCCGGTCGAGCGCCGGCTGTCCAGCTCCTGATCGTCCATCAGCGGCTGCAGCCGCAGCCGACGCCCGTCGGCGAGGGTGATGTCCCACTCCACCGGATACGTCGTGCCGGTCCGCGCCGAGCGCCAGCGGCGACCAGCCGTGAAGCGCACCGCGTCCACTCCGGTCCGCCGTATGGCCGCGCCCGAACTCGGGGCCAGGGTCATGGCCGACCAGATCGCCGCGGCCTGTTTGTCGCGCATCTGGAACGCCATCAGCGAGCCGCCGTCATCGAGGTTGATGCCGACCCAGTCCCAGCCCACCGCGCCCTCGGGGAGGATCTCGCTCGACCATTCGTGATCCAGCCAGGCATGACCGCGAACCCGGCGCTCGCCCTCGTCGATGCGCAGCGTGCCCGCCACCTCGAGCTGCGGGCGGCTGTAGTAATAACTGGCATGCTTCGGGTCCTGCGCCTTCTGGCTGAATCCGCCCACCCCGTTCGCGAGCGGCTCGCCCGGAGGCGTGATCACGAGCTCGAAGGCGAAGTCCGCCGCATCGATGCGGGTGCGGTAGCGACCATCGGGCAACTGCTCGAGCAACCAGTCGCCGATCCACGCATGCGTGCGCCCCTCCTCCGCCCCTGCCAGTGGCGCCAGCGCGCGCTCCGCGCGCTCGGCGTGGCGCAGGGCGCCGCTCGCCGCATCGGCCACCGCGGCGTGTGCCAGCATCAGCTGGCGGGGGGCGAAACGGCTCGGGTTGTCTTCGCCGATGCGGGTACGCACGCGAAAGAAGGTGACCTGGAAGCCGCGCTCCACCCCGGCGTCGTCGGTCAGCCAGCCGGTCACGTACCACCATTCGGTGCGATAGTCGGGATGCGCGCCATAATCGCGCGGGAAGCGCAGGGCACGCTCGGGGCTCACCGCCGGATAATCCGCGCCCGGCGTCGGCGACCCCGCCGGCGCGGGCACCGCCCCGGGCGGGGCCGCGGTCTGGGCGACCGCCGTTCGCAGCCCACCCAGGAGCATGACGACTGCGCACAGCTGCACGCCAAGTTGTCGCAGGACCCGCATCCTCTGCGCTGCCATCACCAGTCCTCCTTCACCGCGAGCACCGCCGAGCGCCGCATCACCCGCGCGCCCGCCAGGCGCGCCACCATCGCCGCCAGCCCGATCAGGCTCCCGGCGAACGCCGCCAGCGCCAGCACGGGCACGCTCGCGTCCATGCTCCAGTGGAAGCTCTGGCGATTGATGACCTCGATCAGCACCCACGCGATCGCCCCACCCGCGAGCAGTCCGGCGAGCACGCCGAGGGCCGCGGTGAGCGCGCCCTCCAGTGCGATCACGCGGCCGACGTCGCTACGGGTCAGGCCGAGGTGGCGCAGCATGCCGAACTCGCCCTTGCGCGTCGTCGCCAGCGCCGCAAACGTGGTCGCGACGCCGAACAGGCCGATGGCGATGGCGACCGCCTCCATCAGGTAGGTGATCAGGAAGGTGCGATCGAAGATCTCCAGGCTGATGGCGCGAATCTCGGCCGGGCGCGCGATCTCCAGCCGCTGCGGGCCGAACGCCTGCCGCAGCGCGTCGACGACATCATCGGCCCCATGTCCGGGCGCGAGCCGGATCGCCACGTCGTTGATGCGCTCGTCCCCGCTCAGCGCCACGTAGTCCGCACGCTCGATCACGACCGCCCCGTGCTGGCGCGCGTAGTCTCGCCATACGCCGGCAACGAGGAAGCGGCGCACCTGGCCGGCCAGCGGCAGCTCGAGCGTGTCGCCGGGCGCCAGGCCCTGGAGGTCGGCGACGGCTTCCGATATCCATGCCGGCGGCGTGCCCGCCATGGGCGTTCCCTGCTGCGAGCCGGCGACCAGGGGCAGGCCCCAGCCGCCCTCGACCGGGCGCGCCAGCAGGGTCAGCACGGGCTGCTCCGGCCCCAGGCGCAGCTTGATCGCCCGCACGGAGTCGATGTCCGCCACGCCGGGCAAGGCGAGGATGCGGGAGGCCGCAGCCGGATCCAGATAGCCGGATGCCGACGAACTCGAAGCGCGCACGTATAGATCCGCTGGCAGCACCTGGGCGAGCCAGTCATCGACGGAGACGCGGAACGAACTCACCATGATCGCCATTGCCGAGGCCAGCGCCACGCTCGCGAGCACGCCGGCGCCCGCGACCACCGCCTGCCCGGGCGTGGCGGCAAGGCGGGCGTGCGCGAGCCGTGCGACGGCGCTGCGCCCCCGGGCCCGCGGGCGGACGATCGCAAGCGTCGTGCGGCTGAGATCGGGCAGGGCCATGACCGCAGCGGCGAGAATGAGCGCGACCGCGAGATAGCCGCCGAGTGCGATGCCGCCGACCGGCGGCAGTAGACACAGCGCCGCGGCCAGGACCAGCGCCAGCGCGGCGCCGGCCGTGCGCGAGCGTGCGCGCAGCAGGCCGCCGCGCTCGCTGTCGCCGGCATGCAGCGCTCGTGCCGGCGCCACCCGGGCCGCCTCGCGCGCGGGCAGCCAGGTCCCGGCCAGGCCGGCAAAGGCCCCTAGCAGCGCATAGGCGCCGGCCAGGCCAGGGTCGAAATGCAGCACGGGCTGAACGCCCTGGAAGAATCCGGCGCCGAGGTCGCCACCGACCATCCGGAACGCGAGCGCGGCGAGGCCGTGACCCAGCGCAGCGCCC
>JBFGUQ010000176.1:0-5815 GCA_041565515.1 Rhodocyclaceae bacterium
CACGCCCTCGCGGCCGAAGATCGCACAGGCGTCGAGGTCCCGCCCGAGCACGCCTGCGACCACCTCGCCCATGCGCAGGGCGGTGCCCGACGGGGCATCGACCTTGAGCCGGTGATGCGCCTCGATCACCTCGACGTCGTAGCCCTGGTCGAGAATCCGCGCCGCCACCTCGAGCAGCTTGAAAACGGCATTGACACCGACCGCCATGTTGGGCGCGAACACCACCGGGATGTCGTTCGCGGCGGCAGCGATCCCGGCCTTGCCGGTGGCGTCGAAGCCCGTCGTGCCGATCACCATCGCCTTGCGCAACTCGCGCGCGACGGCGAGATGCTCCAGGGTACCCTCCGGGCGGGTGAAATCGATCACGCAGTCGGCCGCCGCAATTGCCGCGCGCACGTCGTCGGTGATCGACACGCCGCTCGCCACCCCGAGCATCTCGCCGGCGTCGCGGCCGATAAAGGCCGAGCCCGCGCGATCGAACGCTGAGGCAAGCACGATGCCGTCCTCCTTGAGCGCGGCCTCGACCAGCATCCTGCCCATACGGCCGGATGCCCCGGCAATCGCCACACGAATGTCAGACATGAGCTACCTTTCTCGAAATCTGGGCGCCGGCCCACCTGGCCCGGCGCAAGGGCATTACTTCTTCGAAGCGGGCGGGATCTCCACCACCCGGCTGCGCTCGCCTGCCGTGCTCGGTGCGCCCGCGTCTGCGGCCGCCCGGACATCGCCCTCGACGTGATCCAGCTTGTCGCCGACGAAATACACCGAGATCAGGCGCCGCTCGGCCTCGCCGCGCCCCGGCGTGAAGCGATAGACGTAATCCCAGCGATCGTCGCGGAACAGGTCCACGACGAGCGGTGAACCGAGGACGAAGCGCACCTGGTCACGCGTCATCCCGCGCTTGAGCTGGGCGATCATCTCCTGGTCGACGTAATTGCCCTGACGCACGTCGATCCGGTAGGGATTGACCTTCTCCGTGAGAGAGCCGAATGAGCAGCCTGCCAGCAGACTGAGGGCGATGAACGCCGGGAACAGGGAAGGGCGCATGGATGGGATTCGGGGAAGCGCCGGCGGCGCACTGTTCTCATGAAGGGGTAAAAAATATAACATAGGCCGGCTTGGCGAATCGCCTCTCTTCGCGCAAACGCGCCCATGCGCCCCTCGCAGGTATTCATGTCGGACAATTCGAAAAACCTGAAAAGTATCGGTCTCAAGGCGACCTATCCGCGGCTACGGATACTGGATCTTTTCCAGAGTTCGGACCAGCGCCACCTCACCGCGGAGGACGTCTATCGAGCGCTGATGAGCGATGGCATGGATATCGGCCTGGCAACCGTGTATCGGGTTCTGACCCAGTTCGAGCAGGCGGGTCTGCTCGAACGGCATTACTTCGAATCGGGCAAGGCCGTCTTCGAACTCAACGAGGGCGGGCACCACGATCACCTCGTGTGCCTGCAATGCGGCAAGGTCGAGGAGTTCTTCGATGCCGAGATCGAGCAGCGGCAGAACCGCATTGCCGAGGAGCGCGGGTTCGCCATCAAGGAGCATGCGCTCTACCTTTACGCCGACTGCCTGCGCAAGGACTGCCCGAACCGTTCGCAGGAAAGCTGAGCGCGGCGCCGGCACCGCTGCCGCCCGGGTCGGGCACCGCGACCTCCGGGCGCCGGCCTGATCGGCGGGCGGCGGGCGGCCCTCAGCGCTGACCGAGCATTTCGGCTGCGTGCTCTCGCGTTGTGGCGGTGATGTTCACGCCGCCCAGCATGCGTGCGATCTCCTCCACCCGCGCTTCCCCATCGAGCAGGCTCACCTCGCTCAGCGTCTCGCCCTCGCGCGCCACCTTGGCAATCTGCCACTGCCAGTCGGCGCATGCCGCCACCTGGGGCAGATGGGTCACGCACAGCACCTGGCGCTCGCGCCCGAGCCGGGCCAGCAGCTTGCCGACGATCTCGGCAACCCGGCCACCGATTCCCACGTCGACCTCGTCGAAGATCAGTGTCGGCGTCGCCGAGTCACGGCTCGTCATGACCTGGATGGCGAGTCCGATGCGCGACAGTTCGCCGCCGGAGGCCACCTTCGCCAGGCCGCGCAGCGGCTGCCCCGCGTTGGCCGCAACCCGGAACTCGACCGACTCCACCCCGTGCGCGGCAGGCGCGCAGGGCTCGAGCGCAACCTCGAAGCGCCCGCCCGCCATCGCGAGCGTCTGCATGGCTTCGGATATCTCGGTCGACAAGGCCTGCGCGGCAGGGCCCCGCGCGGCCGAGAGCCTGGCCGCAGCGGCGTCGAAGGCCTCGCGCGCCGCGGCTTCGGCCGCCGCCAGGCGTTCAGGGTCGGCCGTGGCCTCGAGCGCCTCCAGTTGCTTCCGCCACTGCCCCTCAAGCTCGGGCAGCGCCTCCGGCGCGACGCGGTACTTGCGCGCGGCGTCCATGACGCTGGAGATTCGGCGCTCCACCTCGGCCAGTCGCTGCGGATCCAGATCGAGCCGATCGCGATAGCGGCGCAATACGTGCAGGGCCTCGTCGGCCTGGATCGCGGCCGCCGAGAGCAGTTCGCGCGCTTCGCCGAGGCCGGCGTCGATGGCGGCCAGCTCGGCCATGCGGGCATCGAGGTGGCGCAGCACTGAACAGACGGCGAGATCGCCCTCGCCGAGCGCAGCCAGGGTCGCATCCGCACCTTCCATCAGGCCGGCAGCATGCGCGAGCCGGCTGTGCTCGCCATTGAGTTCGCTCCATTCATCGGGGTCGAACCCGAGCTCATCGAGCTCCCGCAGTTGCCAGCCGAGTATCTCGCGCTCGCGCGCGGAGCTGGCCGAGTCCTGCTCGGCATCCCTGCGCAACTGGACCAGGCGCTGCCACTCCCGATAGCGCTCGGCGACCTCGGACGCGAGCGCCCGCGCACCCGCATGTGTGTCGAGCAGGCCACGCTGGGCTTCGGTTCGCAACAACGCGTGATGCGCGTGCTGGCCGTGGATGTCCGCCAGCCACTCGCCTGCTGCGCGCAACTGCGCCAGGGTGACGCTCGTGCCATTGATCCAGGCACGACTGCGACCGCCGGCCTCGACGCTGCGGCGAAGGATCAGGGCTCCGTCCTCGCCCTCCAGCGCCTGTTCGGCGAGCCATTCGGCCAGCGCGCCGTCCGTCGGCGCGTCGAACTCCGCGGTGACGTCGGCACGCTCCCGCCCCTGGCGGACCATTCCGGCTTCGGCGCGGCCGCCGAGGGCGAGACCGAGCGCATCGAGCAGAATCGACTTGCCGGCACCGGTTTCGCCGGTCAGCGCGCCGAAGCCGGCGCCGAATTCGAGTTCTAGCCGGTCGACGATGACAAAATCACGGATGGTCAGGCTTCGCAGCATCTTGGATGGTCGACGGTCGGTCGGAAAGGAACAGGAAATTCGGGGTCGGCCGCGGCCGCCGCCATGCTGCGCCCGCGCCGCCCCCGCTAGTTGCGGCGCGGCGCCGCGCTCCAGTGCAGCTTCTCCCGCAGCATCGCGAAATAGCTGTAGCCCTCGGGATGCAGCAGGCGCAGCGAATGCGGCGAACGGGTCAGTCGCACGCAGTCGCCGGCACGCAGTTCAAGGCGGGCCTGGCCATCGAAATGAACCCGGGCATCGTGCGGCAGCAACAGGACGATATCGATCCGGCTCGTATCGGGCAGGGTGATCGGGCGCGCGGTCAGTGCATGCGGACACAGGGGCACCAGGGCGATGCCGCCCACGCTCGGATGCAGGATCGGCCCATTGGCCGACAGCGCATAGGCGGTGGAACCGGTCGGCGTGCACACGATCATGCCGTCGGAACGCTGCGTATAGACGTACTCGCCGTCGATCGACAGATCGAATTCGATCATGCGCCCGAGTTCGCCCTTGTTCACCACGACGTCGTTGAGCGCGAGCGTATGGAAGAGACGCGTGTCGGCGCGCAGCACCTCGGCGTCGAGCATGAAGCGCGTTTCCTCGCGGTAGGCACCGTCGATGATCTCGCCGAGGCGCAACAAGGCGTCCTTGCGCGCGATGTCGGTGAGGAAGCCGAGGCGGCCGAGATTGACGCCGACCAGCGGGACGTCGTGCTCGGCCAGGCGGCGCGCCGCGTACAGCAGGGTGCCATCGCCCCCGACCACGATGGCGAGATCTGCGTCCGCGCCGACATGCTCGTACGTGGCCACCGGGTAGTCTCCCGCGCCGCCGATGGAACTTGCCGTGCCCTGCTCGATCCACACCGTCAGCCCCCGCTCGCGCAAGTACGCGGCAATATGGAGCACGGATTCGGTGACGTCCTGGCTCTGATACTTGCCGATGAGGGCGATGCGGGCGAATTTGGAACTCATGGGCGCCGATTAAACCATATTCGGAACAGGCCTTGGCAGGTGCCGGTGTCGCTCTCCGCTGCCTGCGCCCGCTCGCTGTCCAGAGGTGCACGCTCGCCCGGAATCCCGGCTATAGTCTCCGACTGTTATGAATTCGCTAGACTCCCGCTCCCAGATCCTGCTCAAGACGCTGATCGAACGGTATATCACCGACGGTCAGCCGGTCGGTTCGCGCGCGCTTTCGCGCTACTCCGGGCTGGAATTGTCGCCGGCAACGGTTCGCAACGTGATGAGCGACCTCGAGGAAATGGGTTTCATCTCCAGTCCGCATACATCGGCCGGACGCGTCCCCACCCCGCTGGGCTACCGCTTCTTCGTCGACGCCCTGCTCACGGTGCAACCCCTCGACACCTCGCGCGTGCGCGAGCTCAAGGGCCAGTTGCAGCCCGACCAGCCCCGCCGGCTGCTCAACTCCGCTTCGCACCTGCTGTCGGACCTCACGCAGTTCGCCGCGGTAGTGGTGACCCCGCGCAAGAATGCGGTGCGCATTCGCCAGTTCGAATTCATCAGCCTGTCGGAAACCCGCATCCTGCTGATCATCGTCACGACCGCCGGCGACGTCCAGAATCGCATCCTGCTCACCCGGCGCAGCTACAGCAGCAATGAACTGAGCGCCGCAGCCAGCTACCTCAACGAACACTTCGCCGGCTTGTCCTTCGAGGAAATCCGCTCCCGCCTGCAGGACGAACTCAAGCAGCTGCGCAGCGACATGACCGAACTGATGACCGCCACGGTGAATGCGGGCAGCGAAGCGGCCGAAGAGACTGCGACCAGTTACGTGATCTCGGGCGAAACGAATCTGCTCGACGTCGAGGACCTGTCGTCGAACATGACGCGCCTGCGCGAGCTGTTCAAGCTCTTCGACCAGAAGACCGGCCTGATGCAGTTGCTCGACCTGTCCAAGCGCGCGGAAGGCGTCCAGATCTTCATCGGCGGCGAATCCGGCCTCGCGCCGCTGGACGGTTGCAGTGTCATCTCCGCACCGTACGAGATGGACGGCCACGTCGTCGGTTCGGTCGGCGTCATCGGCCCAACCCGGATGGCATACGACCGGGTAATTCCGATCGTCGACATCACCGCCCGCCTGCTGTCGAACGCGCTGTCGTCGAGCAAATAGTGCCCATCTGCGCCGCCTTGCGCCGCGCGGTCTGGACACCAGGGCGAGTCCGGCGCTCCCCATGCCCAACGGAAAGAAAGGAAATTCATGGCCCGCTACCGGACCGAACCTACCTATGCGCACGGCACGGCCGGGCGCACCGGCATCCTGCTCGCCAACCTCGGCACGCCGGAAGCCCCCACCGCCGCCGCGTTGCGCCCCTATCTGAAGCAGTTCCTGTCCGACCCGCGTGTGGTGGAGATTCCCCGCCTGGTCTGGTGGCCCATCCTCAACGGCATCATCCTCAATACCCGGCCGGCGAAGTCGGCGAAGAAGTACGCCAGCATCTGGATGGACGAA
>JBFGUQ010000177.1:0-5741 GCA_041565515.1 Rhodocyclaceae bacterium
CCGCACGCGAGGTGCATCATTTCGCGGTGCTGGCGGGCTACGGCGCCGAGGCGGTCCATCCCTACCTCGCGCTCGAGGTGCTGCAGCAACTCGCCGACGGCGATGCCGCGGCCGCCGGAAAGCATGCCGCGCACTTCGTCAAGGCCATCGGCAAGGGCCTGATGAAGGTGATGTCCAAGATGGGCATCTCCACCTACATGTCCTACACCGGCGCGCAGATCTTCGAGGCGGTCGGCCTGCAGCAGGCCTTCGTCGACAAGTACTTCACCGGCACCACCAGCCAGGTCGAGGGCATCGGCGTGTTCGACGTCATGGAAGAGGCGATCAAGCTGCACAGGAAGGCGTTCAGTCCCGACCCGGTGCTGGCCAACATGCTCGATGCCGGCGGCGAGTATGCCTTCCGCATCCGCGGCGAAGAGCACATGTGGACGCCCGACGCGATCGCCAAGCTGCAGCATTCGACCCGGGCGAACAAGTACGACACCTACAAGGAATACGCCCGGCTGATCAACGACCAGAGCCGCCGCCACATGACCCTGCGCGGCCTGTTCGAGCTCAAGCCGGCCGGCGCGCCGGTGCCGCTCGCCGAAGTCGAGCCGGCCAAGGAGATCGTCAAGCGTTTCGCCACCGGCGCGATGTCGCTGGGGTCGATCTCGACCGAGGCGCACACCACGCTCGCGGTGGCGATGAACCGCATCGGCGGCAAGTCGAACACCGGCGAGGGTGGCGAGGATCCGATGCGCTTCAAGCCGCTGACGCAGGCGATCAAGCTGTCGCAGGTGATCGGCGAGAGCCGCATCGCGCGCGACCTGGATCTCAATGCCGGCGACTCCCTGCGCTCCGCGATCAAGCAGGTCGCCTCCGGCCGCTTCGGCGTCACCACCGAGTACCTGGTCAACGCCGACCAGCTGCAGATCAAGATGGCCCAGGGCGCCAAGCCCGGCGAAGGCGGCCAGCTGCCCGGCCACAAGGTGTCGGAGTACATCGGCTTCCTGCGCCACTCGGTGCCGGGCGTCGGCCTGATCTCGCCGCCGCCGCACCACGACATCTATTCGATCGAGGACCTCGCCCAGCTCATCCACGACCTCAAGAACGCCAACCCGGAGGCCAGCGTCTCGGTGAAGCTGGTGTCTGAGATCGGCGTCGGCACCGTGGCCGCGGGCGTGGCCAAGGCCAAGGCCGACCACGTGGTGATCGCCGGTCACGACGGCGGCACCGGCGCGTCGCCCTGGAGTTCGATCAAGCATGCGGGTTCGCCATGGGAGCTCGGCCTCGCCGAAACCCAGCAGACCCTGGTGCTGAACCGCCTGCGTTCGCGCATCCGCGTGCAGGTCGATGGCCAGATGAAGACCGGCCGTGACGTCGTCATCGGCGCGCTGCTCGGTGCCGACGAATTCGGCTTCGCCACCGCGCCGCTGGTCGTCGAGGGCTGCATCATGATGCGCAAGTGCCACCTCAACACCTGCCCGGTGGGTGTGGCGACGCAGGATCCGGTGTTGCGCGAGCGCTTCACCGGCCAGCCCGAGCACGTGGTCAACTTCTTCTTCTTCATCGCCGAGGAAGTGCGCGAGCTGATGGCCCAGCTGGGCATCCGCCGCTTCGACGACCTCATCGGCCGCGCCGACCTGCTCGACACGAAGAAGGGCATCGCGCACTGGAAGGCGAAGGGGCTCGACTACTCGCGCATCTTCTATCGCCCGAACGTGCCGGCGAGCGTGCCGCGGCTGCACACCGAAGGCCAGGACCATGGTCTGGACCGCGCGCTCGACCAGCAGCTCATCAAGCTGGCGGAGCCGGCGCTGGAGAAGGGCGAGCGCGTCGGCATCGAGTTGCCGGTGCGCAACATCAACCGCACGGTCGGCGCGATGCTGTCCGGTCGCGTCGCGGCCCGCTACGGTCATGCCGGCCTGCCCAACGACACCATCCACGCGCGCCTCACCGGCACCGCGGGTCAGAGCTTCGCGGCCTTCCTCGCGCGCGGCGTCACCCTCGAGCTGGTGGGCGAGGGCAACGACTATGTCGGCAAGGGCCTGTCCGGTGGCCGCATCATCGTGCGGCCGCAAGCGGAGTTCCGCGGTGACAGCGGCAGCAACATCATCATCGGCAACACCGTGCTCTACGGCGCGATCGAGGGCGAAGCCTACTTCGCCGGCGTGGCGGGCGAGCGCTTCGCCGTGCGCAACTCCGGCGCCACCGCGGTGGTCGAGGGCGTGGGCGACCACGGCTGCGAGTACATGACCGGCGGCACGGTCGTCGTGCTCGGCCAGACCGGGCGCAACTTCGCCGCCGGCATGTCCGGGGGCATCGCCTACGTGCTGGACGAGGACGGCAGCTTCGAGCAGCGCTGCAACATGGCGCAGGTCGCGCTCGAGCCGATGCCGGACGAATACGAGGCGCGCAAGGGCTCGGAGTCCGGCGACGACCTCGAGTCCCACGGCCGCGTCGATATCGATCACCTGAGCATGGGTGACGAGCTCATCCTCAAGGGCCTGATCGAGCGCCATGTCCGCTTCACCGGCAGCGTCCGTGCCCGCGAGATCCTTGACAACTGGGCCGCCTATCGCACGAAGTTCGCGAAGGTGTTCCCGCACGAGTACCGTCGCGCGCTGGCCGAGATGGTCGAGCAGCGCCAGAGCCAACTGGAGGCCGCATAAATGGGCAAGCCAACCGGATTTCTTGAATACCAGCGTCTGTCGGAGGCCTACGAGCCGGTCGACAAGCGGGTCAAGAGCTACAAGGAGTTCGTCCTTCGCCTGAGCGACGAGGACGCCGCGGTGCAGGGTGCCCGCTGCATGGATTGCGGCATCCCGTTCTGCAACAGCGGCTGCCCGGTCAACAACATCATCCCCGACTGGAACGACCTCGTTTATCGCGGCAACTGGCGCGAGGCGATCGAGGTGCTGCATTCCACCAACAACTTCCCGGAGTTCACCGGCCGCATCTGCCCCGCGCCCTGTGAGGCGGCGTGCACGCTGAACATCAATGCCGACCCGGTGGGCATCAAGTCGATCGAGCACGCGATCATCGACAAGGCCTGGGAAGAGGGCTGGGTGCTGCCGCAGCCCGCGGCGGTGAAGACCGGCAAGAAGGTCGCCGTGGTCGGCTCGGGGCCGGCCGGCCTGGCGGCGGCGCAGCAGCTGGCGCGTGCCGGTCACGACGTCACCGTGTTCGAGAAGAACGACGCGGTCGGCGGCCTGCTGCGCTACGGCATTCCCGACTTCAAGATGGAGAAGGGGCTCATCGACCGCCGCGTCGAGCAGATGCAGGCCGAGGGCGTCGTGTTCCGCACCGGCGTCGTCGTCGGTGCCCGCGAGCTGCCGGCCGGCATCGTCAACGAGGCGAAGGAGGTCGTCAGCGCCGAACAGCTCAGGAAGGACTTCGACGCCGTGATGCTGACCGGGGGTTCCGAGGTCCCGCGCGATCTGCCGGTGCCCGGGCGAGACCTCGACGGCGTGCATTTCGCCCTCGAGTTCCTGATCCCGCAGAACAAGCAGGTCGCCGGCGGCGCACCGAACCCGATCTCGGCCAAGGGCAAGCACGTGGTGGTGATCGGCGGTGGCGACACCGGTTCGGACTGTGTCGGCACCTCCAACCGCCACGGCGCGGTCAGCGTGACGCAGTTCGAGCTCATGCCGATGCCGCCCGAGCAGGAGAACAAGGCGCTGACCTGGCCCTACTGGCCGACCAAGCTGCGCACCTCGTCCTCGCACGAAGAGGGCTGCGAGCGCGACTTCGCCGTCGCCACCAAGGAGTTCATCGGCGAGAACGGCAAGGTCAAGGCGCTCAAGGCCGTGCGGCTCGAATGGAAGGACGGTCGCATGAGCGAGGTCCCCGGCTCCGAGTTCGACATCAAGGCCGATCTGGTGCTGTTCGCCATGGGCTTCGTCCATCCGGCCGGCGGCGTGCTCGAGGCCTTCGGCGTCGACAAGGACGCGCGCGGCAACGCCAAGGCGACCACCGACGGCGAAGGCTGCTACGCGACCAACGTCGACAAGGTGTTCGCCGCCGGCGACATGCGCCGCGGCCAGTCGCTGGTCGTGTGGGCAATCAGGGAAGGCCGCCAGTGCGCGCGCGAGGTCGACCTGTTCCTGATGGGCGAGAGCGTCCTGCCGCGCTGAGCGCGTGCGCTCGGCGCATGCGAGCGAGAAGGCGACCTGCGAGTCGCCTTCGTTTTTTCGGGTGATGGCGATCGAGGTGGTGCAGCGTGGAAATGGATAGCGCCGGCTGGATCGTCACCGCGATCGCCATCCTGCTCACCGGCATCTCCAAGTCCGGCCTGGGCGGCGCGCTCGGCGGGCTGGCCGTGCCCTTCATGGCGATGTGGATCTCGCCGCGCGACGCGGTGGCAGTGGTGCTGCCGGTGCTGATCGCCATCGACATGGTCGGCATCCGCGCGTGGCGCGGCAAGGCCGACTGGTCCGACCTGCGCATGCTGATCCCGGCGGCGCTGCTCGGCATCGGCCTGGGCACGCTGGCCTTCGGCCTGATGTCGGAGCGCATGGTGAAGGGCGTGGTCGGCCTCATCGCGCTCGGTTTCTCGGCGGACCGCCTGCTTCGGCACGGTGCGCCCGCCCCCCCGGCCGATAGTACCCGGAGGAAGGTGTTTGCCTGGCTGTGCGGCGCCGGCGCCGGCTTCACCAGCACCCTGGCGCATGCCGGGGGGCCGCCGCTGATGGCCTACCTGCTCGGTCGCAAGCTGCCGAAGGAGCGCTTCGTCGCCACCTCGGTGTTCTTCTTCGCCGTCATCAATCTTGCCAAGCTGCCCTTCTACCTCGGGCTGGACCTCTTCAACCGCGACACGCTGCTGATGTCGGCGATGCTGCTGCCGCTGGTGCCGGTCGGGGTATGGCTGGGCGTGCGACTGCTGAAACGCATTCCGGAGCGGCCGTTCTACGTCTTCGCCACCGTCGCGCTCGCGCTCTCGGGCGTCAAACTGGTGTGGGACGCCTTGAGCTGAAACCCTTGGGCAGGCGTCAGGTCGGTCTTAGCGCGACCTGCGGGGTTCGGCCGGCGATGAGGTCCGACAAGGCAGCGGCCGAGCCGCAGGCCATGGTCCAGCCGAGCGTTCCATGGCCGGTGTTCAGCCACAGGTTCGGATAGCGGGTGGCGCCGACGAGCGGGACGCTGAATGGCGTGACCGGGCGCAGCCCGCACCAGAAGGCCGGCGGGCCGGCCGCGGCCAGGTCCGGGAACAGCTTGCCGACCCGGCGCATGATCGCCTCGCAGCGGGTGGCGTTCAGGCGCAGGTCGAAGCCGGTGAATTCGGCCGTGCCGGCGACCCTGAGGCGGTCGCCGAGGCGGGAGAACACGAGCTTGTGACCGTCGTCGGTGAGGCTGGTGGTCGGGGCGACGCTGTTTGCCGATAGCGGGATCGTCGCCGAGTAGCCCTTGGCGGGGTAGACCGGCAGGCGCAGCCCGAGCGGGCGCAGCAACGCCGGGCTGTAGCTGCCGGTGGCGAGGACGAAGGCGTCGGCGGGCTGCACCTCGCCGCGCAGGGTCGTGAGCGAGGCGATCCTGCCGGCTGCAAGGTTCAGGCCGGTGACGACGGTGGCGTAGCGGAAGTCGACCCCCGCCCGCCGGCAGTGTTCGGACAGCCGCGTGGTGAACTTGTGGGCGTCGCCGGATTCGTCGGCCGACGTGTAGTCGCCGCCGACCAGCAGCTTGCTCGCCGAGGCCAGCGCCGGCTCGATGTCGACGCAGGTCTCGGCCGACACCGGCCGGCGGTCGCAGCCGAATTCGCG
>JBFGUQ010000178.1:0-5714 GCA_041565515.1 Rhodocyclaceae bacterium
CAGCAGAAAGCGCGAAGCGAGGAAGGCGAGCGTGGCGCCGATGCTCGACGCGAAGGACACCAGCAGCACGCCCCACCACAGGCCGAACACCGCGCCGACCGCGAGCGTCATCACCGCCGCACCCGGCAGCGACAGTGCGGTGACGGCGACATAGACGAGGAAGAAGGCGGCGGCGGACAGGAGGGGATTCGCCGCTCGCCAGGCCTCGATCGCCGACTGCTGCGACTTGAAGAACTCCAGGGTGAGATAGCGGCCGAGGTCGAGGCCGACGAAGGCGGCGACCGCGGCGATCAGGACGGCTAGCAGCAGGAGGCGGGATCGGGTCATTGGGTGGGTGCTTGAGGCGGGTGTGTGGGAGGGCGCGTCGGCAACAGGCCGGTGCGACCGATGACATGAGCTTGGTCGGCGGCGGCCTTGCGAAACTTACAGCAATTCGGCGCCGCGCCCGCGCGCGTCGGCCGTCGAGTGCCGCCGGCGCCGCTTCCCTGCCGGTATCACGGGACACCTGCGCAAGCGCTCCGGCCGGAGGCCCGGAAAGGCGGCTGACGCGCGTGCTCCCCGCTGCCGCGCGATGGCTGCCGTCCGGCGCGGCCCGCAGCGGACCTCCATGCATTGACGTCCCGTAACAAAAAGCCGCCGTCGCGCGCGGATGGCCGAAGCTCGGGTTGGCCGTACAATTCGGGTATCACAATCCAGGAAGCAGACATGAACCATATCGGCCGCAAGATGGGCTCCGTGCTCGCCTTCGCACTGGCCGGCCTGCTCGTCGCAGGCCCGGCCTTGGCAGAAAAGCCCGACTGGGCGGGCGGCGGCAAGCACGAGCGCAAGGATTCGGGATCGAAGGGTGGATCGAAGAACGACAAGCGCGATCATCGCGAGTACCGCGATGATCGCGACGACCGAAGGAAGGGTCGCGGCGACCGCGACGACCAGCGCGGCGACCGTCATTCGCGCACGGAGCAGCGCGATGGTCCGCGCGTCGGCGCCTATTTCACCGACCGCCACCGCGTCCTGGTGCGGGAGTACTACGTGGAGCAGTACCGCGGCGGCCACTGCCCCCCCGGCCTGAAGAAGAAGGGCAACGGCTGCATGCCGCCGGGCCTGGCGAAGAAGTGGCGCAAGGGCTATCCGCTGCCGCGCGACGTGGTCTACTACGACCCGCCCGTGTCAATCGTCATCGAACTCGGCGCACCGCCGGCCCTGCACCGTTACGTCCGCGTCGGCGCCGACATCCTGCTGATCGCCATCGGCACGGGCCTGGTGGTCGATGCCATCGAGGACCTCAGCCGGATGTGAGCGTCGGTCGCGCCACGCGAGGGGGCGGCTCGCACGGGCATGCCCCGGCCTGACCCGCGCTTCTTCTCGCCCCCCTCGACCTTGCCCCGCGCCGCGCGCCATTGCCCCGCCGCTTGCCGGCCTGGCAGCGGGCCGCTTGTAAGCATTTCCCGGCAACCAGCGACAAAACAGCGTCAACACCGCGTTCCTTCCTGGAGGGCAACCGGATGAATACGCTTCCAGCAGGCCTTCGCCTGCCTGTTCGCTGGCCACGCCTTGCCGAACTGCTTGCCGCCGCAGTGCTCCTCGCCCATGCGGCCGGTCTGGTGGCCGGGCCGACGCTCAATGGTTTCGACCTGGGCAACGCGTCGATACCGGTGAGCGAGATCGAGCGCGGCGGCCCGCCCCGCGACGGCATTCCCGCCATCGACTCGCCCCGCTTCATTCCCGCCTCGAGCGCGCGAGAACTCGCGCCAGGCGACCGCGTGCTCGGCTTGCGGGTCGGGGGCGCGGCGCGCGCCTACCCGGTGGCGATCCTGAACTGGCATGAGGTCGTAAACGACGTCCTCGGGGGCGTGCCGGTGGCGGTCACCTACTGCCCCCTGTGCGGCACCGGCGTGGCCTACAGGGCGGAAGTCGCTGGCCGCCGGCTCCAGTTCGGCGTATCCGGCCTGCTCTACAACAGCGACGTCCTGCTCTACGACCGCCAGACCGAATCACTGTGGTCGCAGATCCTCAGCCGCGCGGTGTCCGGGCCGATGCGCGACCAGACGCTCACCATGATCGCACTCGAACACACCACCTGGTCCGACTGGCGCGCGCGCCACCCGGACGCTGCGGTGCTGAGCCGGGAAACCGGCTTTGCCCGCGACTACGACCGCGACCCCTATCTCGCCTACCGCCTTTCGGATGCACTGATGTTCGGCGTCTCGGCGCAGAACGACGCGTATCCTGCCAAGACCTGGGTGCTCGGCGTCGAACTGGCCGGACGGACGAAGGCCTATCCCTTCCCCGAACTCGCGCAACTCGAAACAAGGACCTTCGTCGACCGCATCGGCGATGCGGACGTGCGCATCGTCTTCGACCCCGACAACCTCAGCGCGAGGGCCGAGCGGCCGGACGGAGAAGCGCTGCCCACGATCATGGCTTACTGGTTCGCCTGGTTCGCGTTTCACCCGCAGACCGAAGTCTTCCGAGCCGACACGAAGGGCGAGGCCGCGAGCACACGTTGAAGCCGCGCAGGCACGGACGACCGTGCCGGGCGCGGGCACGAGCTTGCTCCCCGCTGCGAACGGCCGGGCGCAAACGCGGTCTATCGATTTGTCAGCCGTTCGGAGGACGCACGATGTCACGCCTGCCCATGCTTTCGCTTCTGTGCGCGTTGCTGGTTCCCCACCCCGCCCCGGCGGATCCCGGCACGGGTGGCCTTTTCGACCACGAGTTGCGCCGCCTTCATTCGGAAGAAGTCGTGAAGCTGGCCGAGCGTTTCGCCGGCCAGCCGGTACTGGTCGTCAACACCGCCAGCCACTGCGGCTTTACCGGCCAGTTCGAAGGCCTCGAAGCCATACATCAGCATTACAAGGACCGCGGTCTCAAGGTCGCGGGCTTTTCGTCGGACGACTTCGACCAGGAGGATCCCGAGGAGGCAAACGCCGCACTGGTCTGCTTCGTGAACTTCGGCGTCAGCTTCGACATGTTCGCCCCCATCCACGTCCGCGGTTCCGATGCCCATCCGCTCTTCCGCGAGATCGCGCGCCAGTCCGAAGCGCCGAGCTGGAACTTCCACAAGTACGTCATCGACCGCAGGGGCCGCGTCATCGCCGCCTTCCCCAGCATGGTGAAACCCGACGCGGCCGAGCTGCGCAAGGCGATCGAAGAGGCCCTCTAGGCGTCCGCTGCTCGGGCGGTCGGGTACGCACCGCTCAGCCGATTCCGTGCCGCCGCATCCAGTCGTGGAAATCGGCGTCGTCTTCGTGGCGCAGGCGGCCGATCTGCAGCAACATGTTTTCCACCATCGTGTGCGCCGCGATCGCCGCCATCATCTCCAGCCTGTCCTCCGCGCCCAGCCCCAGTTCGCCGAGCCGGCGATCGATGTCGCAGAAGTGGTTGGCCATCAGTTGGCGCGCGCCTTCGGCATCGATGGCGAGTTGGCTGAAGTCGAGCGGATCGCCCGCCTCGATCTCGGCCATCAGGGATTCGACGTTTTCGGGCAGCATGGTCTTCTCCTGGCAGTGTGCTTCCTTGCGCTTCGACATTGCCGCGGCCGCCGAAGTGCCGAGACGGCGTCCATCGTCCGGCAGGCCTTTCGATTCCCCGGCATGGCTGGCCCCCAAGGCTGCCGTCCCCGCGAAGCTCGGCCCCTGCCCGGGCGGCGCCTCAGCCTTCAGGCTGGCGGCGGGTCGAATCGCGCTGCGGCCAGGAATGCCTGCGCCTGTTCCCGGCTGAAGAACACCAGCCGGACCTCGGTCGGCAATGGATCTTCGCCAAGCAGGTCCGCCAGCGTGCGCGACACCACGACCGCCGCGGCGTCGGCCGGATAGCCGAAGATGCCGGTGGAGATGGCCGGGAAGGCCAGCGTGGCCAGCCCGTGCTCGCGGGCGATCTCGATCGCACGTCGGTAGCAGCTCGCCAGCAGCCTGGCCTCTTCACCGCCGTGCTGGCCATAGACAGGCCCGACGGTATGGATCACATGGCTCGCCGCCAGGCGCCCGCCGGTGGTGATGACCGCCTCGCCGGTGGGCAGGCCCTGCGGCCACACATCGCGCCGGATGGCCCGGCAGGCCTCCAGGATGGCCGGCCCGCCAGCACGGTGGATGGCGCCATCGACGCCGCCGCCGCCGAGCAAGCCGGAATTGGCCGCATTGACGATGGCGTCCACCGCCTGCGCGGTGATGTCGCCCACATATACGCCGACGCGCCCCCCGAGGGCGCGCGCGATGACGGTTTCCGTGCTCATTCGTCTCCCCCTTGGGCTCCTACCCGAATGCTAGACGAAAGTACGGCCGGTGCTGCAGGAGAACTTCGGCTGTCCTATGCTGAAGGACGTCGCGCCGCGCCGGCCGGGGTGGCACGGCACGGCATCGGGCCTTGACCTTCCAACCATCCAGGAGAAACAAGCATGTTCGACGACATCCGAAGCCTGTCCCGCCGCACGCTCGCCGTCGGCCTCGGCACGGTGCTGCTCTCGCTGCCGCTCGCGGCGCTTGCCGAGGCGACCATGGCGCCCCCGGAGGCGGCGCTCTACTTCATCGCCCCGGCCGACGGCGCCACGGTGAAGAGCCCGGTCACGGTGCGCTTCGGCCTCAAGGGCATGGGTGTCGCACCCGCCGGCGTGCAGGCGCCGAAGACGGGTCACCATCACCTGATCATCGACGCGCCGTTGCCACCACTCGACAAGCCGGTGCCGGCGGACGCCCAGCATGTGCACTTCGGCGCGGGCCAGACGGAAACGACGGTGACCCTGTCGCCCGGCAAGCACGAGCTGCAGCTGCTGCTCGGCGACCACATGCACATGCCGCACGATCCGCCGGTGAAGTCCGAGCGCATCACCATCACCGTCGAGTAGGCCCGGCCCGGCTCGAGACGGTGAGTTGATGCACTGCGAGGGTCGATTGCACATCGACCCTCGCACCCGGCCCGCTCCCGAGCTCCGCCGCGCGGATTCTCAGCCGCCCTGCAGCGGCCAGAACAGCGGGATCAGCAGGCTGGCGGCGACCCAGGTGATGAGGTTCATCGGAATTCCGAGGCGGGCGAAGTCTGCAAAGCGGTAATTGCCGGCGCTGTAGACGAGGGTATTGGTCTGATAGCCGATCGGCGTGGCGAAGCTAGCGCTGGCCGCGAACATCACGCCGACGACGAAGGGACGTGGATCCACCCCCAACTGCTGGGCCACCCCGATCACCACTGGCGTGAACAGCACCGCCACGGCGTTGTTGCTGATGAACTCGGTCGCGATCGACGTGATCAGGATCACCAGCGACAGCATCATCCACGGCGGCACGTCGCCGCCGATCTGCACCAGCGCGCTGGCCATCATCGCTGCGAGTCCCGACTCGCGCATCGCGATGCTTATCGCCAGCATGCCGAAGATGAGCACCAGGATCGGCCATTCGATCGACTTGTAGGCCTCGTCCGGGCGGATGCAGCCGGTGAGCAGCACGACCACCGCCCCGATGATCGCCAGGCCCTCGATCGGCATGACGTTGAAGGCGGCGAGCAGCATCACGCCGGCAATGGTGGCGAGCGCGATCGGCGCCTTGGCGCTGCGGTTCGTCGCCTCCTTGCCCTCGGTGAGGGCAAAGAGATCGCCGTTGTCGCAGAAGCGCTTGATCTGTACCGGCGTCCCCTCGACCAGCAGCACGTCGCCGAACTGAAGCTGGAAGTCGTCGCCGATGTCCTGGATCGATGCGTTCTTGCGGTGCACCGCGATCAGGTGGATG
>JBFGUQ010000179.1:0-5702 GCA_041565515.1 Rhodocyclaceae bacterium
GCACGCGACACCCTGCGGCTGGAAGCGGGCATGAACCTGTACGGCCAGGATATGGACGAGGACGTCTCGCCGCTCGACGCTGGCCTGAGCTGGACGGTGGACTTCAGGGACGAGACGCGCGACTTCGTCGGCAAGCAGGCCCTGCTCGCCAGGCCGGCGACGCAGCGCATGCTGGGTCTCGTGCTCGAGGACAAGGGCGTGCTTCGCGCGCACATGAAGGTTTTCACCGCCGCGGGAGAGGGAGAGACCACGAGCGGCAGCTTCTCGCCGTCGCTGGAAAGATCCATTGCCTTCGCCCGCCTGCCTCTCGCGTCCCAGCCCGGCGACACGGTGGAAGTCGAGGTGCGCGGCAAGCGCCTCAAGGCGACGGCGGTCAAGCTACCCTTCGTGCGCAACGGCAAGGCACTGGTCTGAGCACCCCGATCCACCCATCCGAATCTGAACGACGCCTGATTGCAGGCACATTGGAGAGCCACATGAGCAATTTCCCCGCCGACCTGAAATACACCAAGTCGCACGAATGGATCCGCGCAGAAAGCGACGGCACGCTGACGATCGGCGTTACCGACCATGCGCAGGAAGCACTCGGTGACGTCGTCTTTCTCGAACTGCCCGAGGCCGGCCGCACGCTCGCCGCGGGTGAAGCCTGCGCGGTGATCGAGTCGGTGAAGGCCGCCTCCGACATCTACGCGCCGGTCGCCGGCGAGGTGCTCGCTTCCAATCAGGATGCAGTCGATGCACCGGACAGCGTCAATGCCGATGCCTATGCCGCCTGGCTGTTCAAGCTCAAGCCCGACAGCCCCGACGACCTCGCCGGCTTGCTCGACGCTGCAGGCTACCAAGCCACCATCGCCTGACATCGCCTGACCCCCGGCGGGGCGGCCACGCCAGCCCCGTCGCCGCCCCCGTACTGCTGAAGATGACCATGTCCGAACTGCTCTTCTCCCCGCTCGCCCGCCTCGAACAGCGCGATGCCTTCATTCACCGCCATCTCGGTCCCAATGCCAGCGAGATCGCCAGCATGTGCGCATCGATCGGCGTGACCGACGTCGATACACTGATCGATCAAACCGTCCCTGCGGCGATCCGTCTGAAGGCACCGCTGCCGCTCGAAGCGCCCCAGCCCGAGCATGAGGCACTGGCGCGGCTGAAGAAGATCGCATCCAGGAATGTGGTCAAGAAATCGTTGATCGGCCTGGGCTATTACGGCACACACACGCCGGCGGTCATCCTGCGCAACGTCATGGAGAACCCGGGCTGGTACACGGCCTACACCCCCTACCAGGCCGAAATCGCCCAGGGCCGCCTCGAGGCCTTGCTGAACTACCAGCAGATGGTGATCGATCTCACCGGCCTGGAACTCGCGAATGCTTCGTTGCTGGACGAGGCCACGGCCGCGGCGGAAGCGATGGCGATGGCGCGCCGGGTGTCGAAATCGAAATCCAACGCCTTCTTCGTCGATGAAGCCTGCTTCCCGCAGACGATCGACGTGGTCAAGACACGCGCCCACTACTTCGGCTTCGAACTGATCTTCGGCAAGGCCGAGCGAGCGGCCAGTCACGAGGTCTTCGGCGCCCTGCTCCAGTATCCGAACGTCCATGGCAGCGTCGCCGATCATGGCGAGGTCATTGCCGCGCTCAAGGCGTCGGGTGCGACCGTCGCCGTTGCGACCGACCTGATGGCCCTGGTGCTGCTCAGGAGCCCGGGCGCGATGGGTGCGGACATCGCCTTCGGCTCGGCCCAGCGCTTTGGCGTGCCAATGGGGTTCGGCGGCCCGCACGCTGCCTTCTTCGCCACCCGCGAGGCCTACGTGCGCTCGATGCCGGGCCGCATCATCGGCGTATCGAAGGATGCGCGCGGCAAGACGGCGCTGCGCATGACCCTGCAGACCCGCGAGCAGCACATCCGCCGGGAGAAGGCCAACTCCAACATCTGCACCTCACAGGTTCTGCTTGCCAACATGGCAGGCTTCTACGCGGTGTACCATGGCCCGCTGGGCCTGAAGACCATTGCCGCGCGCATCCATCGCCTCGCCGCCCTGCTGGCGGCGGGCCTCCGCGCGGCTGGCTACGAGGTCGCCGACGGTGCCTTCTTCGACACCATCGAGGTCGACAGCGGCGATCGCACGGCCGCGATCATGGCCTCGGCCGACACCGCCGGATACAACCTGCGGCGTGTCTCGGCCACCCGATTGGGTCTTTCGGTCGATGAAACCACGCGTGCCGACGACATCGTCGCCTTGCTCGGCTGCTTCTTTGCCAACGCCGACCTGGCCGCGCTCGATGCCGAGGTCTCCCATGCGGGAAGCGCGCTCCCGGCCCCGCTACTGCGCACCGACCCCATCCTCGCGCACCCGGTGTTCAACACCCACCACACCGAGCACGAGATGCTGCGCTACCTGAAGCGGCTCCAGAACCGCGATCTCGCGCTCGATCACTCGATGATCTCGCTCGGCTCGTGCACGATGAAGCTCAACGCCACCAGCGAGATGATCCCGGTCACCTGGCCTGAATTCGCCAATCTGCATCCATTCGCGCCGCGCGATCAGGCCGCTGGCTATCTGGAGATGATAGAAGGCCTGGCCAGCTACCTGCGCGCCGTCACCGGTTTCCCGGCAATCTGCATGCAGCCCAACTCGGGCGCCCAGGGCGAGTACGCCGGCCTCGTTGCCATCGCCCGTTACCATGCGAGCCGAGGCGACACGCAACGCAACA
Organism: Rhodocyclaceae bacterium; assembly: GCA_041565515.1. Lineage (GTDB taxonomy): Bacteria > Pseudomonadota > Gammaproteobacteria > Burkholderiales > Rhodocyclaceae > Thauera. The sequence continues at coordinate 2,715 of JBFGUQ010000179.1, forward strand.
TCTGCCTGATCCCGAAGTCCGCCCATGGCACCAATCCGGCAACGGCGCAGATGTGCGGGATGCAGGTCGTGGCGGTCGACTGCGACGACAACGGCAACGTCGATGTCGCCGACCTCGGCGCGAAGGCCGAGAAACATGCCGACAGGCTCGCCGCGCTGATGATCACCTACCCCTCGACCCACGGCGTCTTCGAGGAGTCGATCCGAGAGATCTGCGCCATCGTGCATGCGCATGGCGGCCAGGTGTACATGGACGGCGCGAACCTCAACGCCCAGGTCGGCCTGACCTCGCCCGCGGCGATCGGCGCCGATGTGTCGCACATGAATCTGCACAAGACCTTCTGCATCCCGCACGGCGGCGGCGGCCCGGGCATGGGCCCGATCGGCCTGGCGGCGCACCTCGCCCCCTTCATGGCCGACCACGTCCTGGTCGCCACCGGTGGCGACTCGCGGCCGAACAAGGGCCAGGGCGCAGTGTCTGCCGCGCCCTTCGGTTCGGCCAGCATCCTGCCGATCTCGTGGATGTACATCGCCATGATGGGTGGCGAAGGCCTCAAGCGCGCCACCGAGGTGGCGATCCTCAATGCCAACTATCTCGCGCAGCGCCTCAAGGACCACTACCCGGTGCTCTACACCGGCAGCCAGGGTCGCGTGGCACACGAGTGCATTCTCGATATCCGCCCGATAAAGGCCGTCACCGGCGTGAGCGAGGTCGACATCGCCAAGCGCCTGATGGATTACGGCTTCCACGCGCCGACGATGTCCTTCCCGGTGCCGGGCACGATCATGGTCGAGCCGACCGAATCGGAGGACCTCGGCGAACTCGACCGCTTCGTCGCCGCGATGATCGCGATCCGCGACGAGATCCGACAGATCGAGAACGGCGGGTGGACCGCGGACGACAACCCGCTCAGGCACGCGCCCCATACCCAGGCCGACGTCATGGCTGAATGGACGCGACCCTATTCGCGTGAACAGGCGGTTTTCCCGATGCCTTGGGTGGCGGAGAACAAGTTCTGGCCGAGCGTCAATCGCATCGACGACGTGTATGGCGACCGCAACCTCTTCTGCGCCTGCGTGCCGATGGACGACTACGCGGAGTAAGTCCGGGTAGAATCTCGACGCTTCACGCCGAAGCCACGCCTGAGCGCGTGGCTTTTTTTCGCTTGCCCGGACACCCGGTCCGAGACACACCGTCCGAAAATCGACATGCCGATACCCCGCCCTGCCCGCAGATCGCTTTGGCTCACCGTGCTGCTAACCCACCTCGCTGGGCTCGCGGGCTTGTTCGCCTGGGTGGTGATGCAGACGCGAGCCGTCGAGATGCACGACCTGCACCTCGGCGCAGGCGAGAAGCTCAAGTGCGTCTCCTACGCGCCCTACCACCGCCCGGGCCAAAGCCCCTTCGACCCCGACATCCGGATCGAGCGCGAACAGATCGCGACCGATCTCGCCGCGCTGGCGAAGATCACCGAGTGCGTAAGGCTGTATTCGATCGACCAGGGACTCGATCAGGTACCCGAGCTCGCCCGCGCAGCCGGCCTCAAGGTCTTGCTCGGCGCATGGATCGGGCACGACCGTGAAAAGAACGAGACGGAGCTGGCGAATGCCATCGCGCTCGCCAACGCCCACACCGACGTCGTTCGTGCCCTCATCGTCGGCAACGAGGTGCTGCTGCGACGCGAGCGCACCGAGGACGAAATGCGCGAACTGATAGCCCGCGCCAGGTCGCAGGTGAACGTTCCCGTCACCTATGCCGACGTGTGGGAGTTCTGGACCGAGCATGACAGCCTCGCGCGCGAGGTCGATTTCGTCACCGTCCATATCCTGCCATTCTGGGAAGACGAGCCGGTAGACATCGAGCACGCGCTCGCACATGTGGCGGACATCCGGACCAGGGTAGGCGAGCACTTCGCCGGCAAGCGCATCCTGATCGGTGAGACCGGCTGGCCCAGCGAGGGCCGCCAGCGCGAGGAGTCACGCCCCTCGCGGATCAATCAGGCGCGCTATATCCGCGAGTTCATCCACCAGGCGCACGACCGCGACTGGGACTACAACCTGATCGAAGCGATCGACCAGCCGTGGAAACGCCGCCTCGAGGGCACGGTCGGCGGCTACTGGGGCATGCTCGACGCCCATACGCTGGCGCCGAAGTTTCCGCTCGCCGGCCCGGTTGCCGAGCGCGCCAGCCTGTTCGGCCCGATCGGCGGCGCGGGCCTCGGGGCCATTCTCGCCTTCCTGCTCGCCGCCACCGGACGCGCCAGTCGCTGCCTGCGCGTCACCGCGCTGACCGCGAGCGGAGCCCTCGGTGGATTGATCATGGTGCTGCACTGGGAGCACGCCCTCGTCGCCTATCGCAACGCGCTGGAATGGACCGCTCTCGGCGGTGTTGCCATTGCGGCCGGCCTGCTGCCGCTGGCACTGGCGCGATGGTCGGGCGAGCCGATACCCGCCGCGGCCGTCGCCTGGTGCGAACTGCGAGGCAAACGGCGTCGGCCATCGCCCGCGCAATCACTTGCCCTGCTGCGCGGTGCCCTGCTCTTTTGCGCCGCCGTCGCCGCATTGCTGCTGTTCGTCGACCCGCGCTACCGCGACTTCCCCACCCTGCTCTACCTGATGCCGGCGGCGGCGTTCGGCGTCGTCGGCTGGTGGAGCGGACGCGCCGGCAGGGCCGAGCGCATCTGCGCCGCGGTCCTCGCCGCCTGCGCAATCGCTCGATGGCTACCGGAGCCCGCCAACCCGCAGGCCGTCGCCTGGCTGCTCGCCGCCCTCGCCCTCGCCCTGCCCGCGCTCGCCTCGCGGCCGCGCCAGAACCAGAAGGGATAGCAGCGCCCCCACCGCGGCGGGATCGAAGCTGTAGAACACCAGACCCAGCAGTCCGGCAGCCCAGCCCGCCCAGGCCAGCCTGCGGCACGCAAAGCCGAACGCGAGCACGCCGAGCATCAGGCTAGCCCAGCCGAGGCGCTGGTGCAGGAAGGACTGCACCAGC
>JBFGUQ010000180.1:0-5702 GCA_041565515.1 Rhodocyclaceae bacterium
CCGGTATGGCAGGTCTGCGCCTGGATGCAGCCGAGCGCGAACATGAATCCGCGCGCGCTGTTGCACCAGTCGGCACCGAGCGCCATCGTGCGCGCCACGTCGAAGGCGGTGATCACCTTGCCGGCGCAGCCGAGCCTCACCCGATGCCGCAGGTCCACGCCGACCAGCGTGTTATGCACCAGGAGCAGGGCCTCCTGCAGCGGCACGCCGACGTGGTCGATGAACTCGACCGGCGCGGCGCCGGTGCCGCCCTCCGAGCCATCGACGACGATGAAGTCCGGTGTGATGCCGGTCTCCATCATCGCCTTGACGATACCGAACCACTCCCAGGGATGGCCGAGGCAGAACTTGAAGCCGGTCGGCTTGCCGCCGGACAGCTCACGCAGCCGCTCGATGAACTGCAGTAGCCCGACCGGCGACGAAAAGGCGCTGTGGGTCGCCGGCGACACGCAGGTCTGGCCCACCGGGATGCCGCGCGCCGCCGCGATCTCGGCCGTCACCTTCGGGCCCGGCAGGACGCCGCCCTGGCCCGGCTTGGCGCCCTGGCTGAGCTTGATCTCGATCATCTTGACCTGCGGATCGGTCGCGTTCGCGACGAAGCGCTCCGCATTGAAGCTGCCGTCGTCGTTGCGACAGCCGAAATAGCCCGAGCCGATCTCCCAGATCAGGTCGCCGCCGTGCGCGCGGTGGTGGGTCGAGATCGAGCCCTCGCCGGTGTCGTGGGCGAAGTTGCCGCGTTTGGCACCGGCGTTGAGCGCTTCGATCGCATTGCCCGACAAGGCGCCGAAGCTCATTGCCGAGATATTGAAGACGCTTGCCTCGTATGGCTGGGTGCAGTCGCCGGGGCGCGGCTCGCGGCCTGTCGCCGGTGCGCCGATCGTCACCCGGAAGTCGTGCGTCGCCAGCCGCGTCGGCGTCATCGAGTGGTTGATCCACTCGTAGCCGCCCTCCTTGACGTCGAGTTGCGAGCCATAGGGCCGGTAGTCCGAATCACCCTTCGCGCGCTGGTACACGAGCGAGCGCTGAGCGCGCGAGAACGGCGCCGCGTCGGTGTCGGCTTCGATGAAGTACTGGCGGATCTCGGGGCGGACGTATTCGAGCAGGAAGCGCAGATTCCCGATCACCGGGTAGTTGCGCAGGATCGCGTGCCTGTCCTGGCGCAGGTCATAGACACCGAGGGCCACCAGCGCCGCCAGCACCATGACCAGCCAGCCCCCCTCGCCGGAAACCACCAGGTTCAGCAGCGCGAGCAGCAAGCCGAGCACACACAGCGCGAAGGCCGTGTAGCGGACCGGGTAGAGGGTGTTCAGGTAGGCGAGCATCGGTTTCTCCGCGGCAGATCGGCGGCTCGAGCCGCCGCCATCATCCTAACCGCGACGCGCAGCCTTCCGGTGCCGGGCTCGATGCAGAGAGGCCGTCCCCGACAATGGAAAGTGTCGGGGACGGCCTCGTTTTCGCGCTCAGCCGGCGGCCGGATTGCCGGCCCGGGATTACATCTTCGTCTTGGCTGCGCAGGGGTTCTTCGCGGCGCACGGATTCTTCGCCGCGCACGGATTCTTCGCCGCGCACGGATTCGTCGCGGCGCATGGGTTCTTCGCCGCGCACGGATTCGTCGCGGCGCACGGGTTCTTCGCCGCGCATGGGTTCTTCGCCGCGCACGGGTTCTTCGCGGCGCACGGGTTCTTCGCCGCGCACGGACTCGCCGCCATGACCTTGCGATCGCGCGCCGAACAGGGCGCGCACGGCGAGGCTGCGAACAGCCCGGGCGCGGCGCTGAGCAGGCCCGCCGAAAGCAGGGCGGTGAGGAGCCGGGAGGCCGGCCGCTGACTACGGATAGGGTTGCGCATGATTCGTCTCCTGATTTTCGATTGTCGTCTGGCGCGGCAAGGGTTTCCGGCGCCTGCTTGGTTTGCTACGCTAATTAGTCGCGGCGCGGACGATTTCCTTACAGGCGGGCGCCGCCGAATCAGCGACGCCCGCCTTCGCGCTGGTTCATCTGCTGCGCGAACGCCGCCTGCTCTTCCGGCCAGGTGCTCTTGATGAAGGCCAGAACCGCGCGGATCTCGTCGTCCGTCAGGATGGCACCGAATGCCGGCATGTCGCTCTCGTAGTCGGCCGGCGCGTATTTGCCCGGCACCAGACCCTCCTTGACGATGCCGAAGAGCAGGGCGTCGGTGTGGTGCCAGGTGTGGCCGCTGGCGTCGTGCGGCGGCGCCGGCAGGCGCCCGTTGGGCAGGCGCTGGCGCCAGTTGGCCTGGCCCTCGAGGTTCGCGCCATGACAGGCGCTGCAATGTCGATCGTAGACCTGCCGGCCTGCCGCAACCTGTGCCTTGTCCGCCGGGTCGATGTCCGATGGCGATTCCCATTGCGCGACAACGATCGCACCGACGAGAAACGCCGCGGCGCCACCCAGTAGCCAATGGAAGAGACGCCCGCTTTCTTCCGTGCTCATGTTGCTGCTCCTCCAGTTGGACCGGCGCAGGCGCCACCCCTGTCGAACGGGGCCCTGATCGATCCCGTGCTCACCTCACACCCACATCGGCCGACGGCCGCTTCCCCTCGCGCGCGCCGGCAACGCCGAAGCGCGGCGCCTCGCGCGCCGCCGTATCGACGTCGGCAGAGGCCAGATCCTCGAGGATCGGGCAATCGGGCCGGTGGTCTCCATGGCAACTGCCTGCCAGCTTGCTCAGGCTGGCAACCATGCCTTCCAGTTCGGCGATCTTGCGTCGCAGCGCCACCACGTGCGCCATCGCGAGCCGCTTCACGTCGGCGCTCTTGCGCGTGTGGTCCTGCCACAAGCCGAGCAGTTCGCCGATCTGCTCGACGGTGAAGCCGAGGTCGCGCGCGCGGCGGATGAAGCGCAGCGTATGCACGTCGGCATCGCCGAAATGGCGATAGCCGGCTTCGGAACGGTTCGCCGGCCGGATCAGGCCGGTCGACTCGTAGTAGCGAATCATCTTGGCGGAGACGCCCGACGCCTTTGCCGCCTGTCCGATGTTCATGACAGCTTCCTCCTCGTGACCAGTCGCCTATGCGGACCCCTGGCGCTGCCTCAGTCGGCAAGCGCGGGCCGCGCCTCGCGCGCCCCGGCGCTCCCGCGTGACCCGCCCCCGCTCGCGGCTGCGCCCGGGCGGAACGGCGGCTCGAAACGGCGCAGGCGCAGCGCGTTGCCGAGCACGAAGATGCTCGAGAACGCCATCGCACCTGCGGCCAGCACCGGCGACAGCAGGATGCCGTTCGCCGGGTAGAGCACCCCTGCCGCGACCGGGATCAGCGCCGTGTTGTAGGCGAAGGCCCAGAACAGGTTCTCGCGGATGTTGCCGATCGTCGCCTTCGACAGCGCGATGGCGTTCGGCACGCCGCCGAGATCGCCCGACATCAGCACCACGTCCGCCGCCTCGATGGCGATGTCGGTGCCGGTGCCGATCGCCACGCCGACGTCGGCCGCCGCCAGGGCCGGGGCGTCGTTGATGCCGTCGCCCACATAGGCGAGCACGCCATGCGTGGCCTGCAGACGCCTGACCGCCTCGACCTTGCCGTCGGGCAGCACTTCGGCGACGACTTCATCGATGCCGAGCTGGCGAGCGATCGCTTCGCCCGTGCGGCGGTTGTCGCCGGTGATCATGGCGACCTTGAGGCCGAGCTCGTGCAGGGCACGGATCGCCGCCGGGGTCGTCTCCTTGATCGGGTCGGCGACGGCGATGATGGCCGCCAGCCTGCCGTCGATGGCGGCGTAGAGCGGCGTCTTGCCCTCGGCGCCGAGGCGTGCCGCCGCCGCCTCGAAGACGGCGACGTCCAGCCCGAGCTTCTGCATGAAGCGATCGGCGCCGATCTCCACCTTGGCGCCACCGACCTCGGCACGGGCGCCGAAGCCGGTGACCGCCTCGAAGCCTTCGGCCTTGCCGAGGGCGAGCTCCTCCGCCTCGGCCGCGGCGACGATGGCGCGCGCGATCGGATGCTCGGAGCGGGCCTCGACCGCGGCCACGCATGCGAGCACCGCGTCACGTTCGAAGCCGTCGGCGACGACCAGGTCGGTCAGTTCGGGCCGGCCGGCGGTCAGGGTGCCGGTCTTGTCCACCGCCACCACTCGCGCATCCCTGAGCTGCTGCAGCGCGTCGCCCTTGCGGAACAGCACGCCGAGCTCGGCCGCGCGCCCGGTGCCGACCATGATCGAGGTCGGCGTCGCCAGCCCCATCGCGCAGGGACAGGCGATGATCAGCACCGCCACCGCATTCACCAGCGCGAACGTGAGTGCGGGCGCCGGCCCGAAGACGAGCCAGACGACGAAGGTCAGCGCGGCGGCCGCCATCACCGCCGGCACGAACCACATCGTGACGCGGTCGACGATCGCCTGGATCGGCAGCTTGGCGCCCTGCGCCTGCTCGACCATGCGGATGATCTGCGACAGGACGGTGTCGGCGCCCACCTTGGTCGCGCGCAAGACGAGCGCGCCGTTCTGGTTGACGGTCGCGCCGACCAGTTTGGAGCCGATGGTCTTCTCGACCGGCACCGGCTCGCCGGTGATCATCGATTCGTCGACGAAGCTCGAGCCCTCGACCACCTCGCCATCGACCGGCAGGCGCTCGCCGGGACGCACCTCGATCAGGTCGCCGCTGCGCACCGCATCGATCGCCACCTCCCGCGCGCTGCCATCGCGGACCACGCGCGCCGTCCTCGGCTGCAGCCCGACCAGGCGCTTGATCGCCTCCGAGGTCCGCCCCTTCGCCCGCGCCTCGAGGTAGCGGCCAAGCAGGATGAGCGCGACGATCACCGCCGCGGCCTCGTAATAGACGTTGACCGTGCCCGCCGGCAACAGGCCCGGGGCGAAGGTGGCCACCACCGAGTACGCCCAGGCCGCTGCCGTGCCGACGGCGACCATCGAGTTCATGTCGGGGGCGCCGTGCAGCAGGGCCGGGATGCCCTTGGCGAAGAAGCGCAGGCCCGGACCGAAGAGGACGATCGTCGCCAGCGCGAACTGCAGGTACCAGTTCGTCTGCATGCCGATGGTGCGCATGATCCACTCGTGCATGCCGGGGACCACGTGCGAACCCATCTCGAGGACGAAGACGGGCAGCGTCAGGATGGCCGCAAGGGCAAGGGCGCGCCTGAGCGCGTGCCGCTCCGCGTCGCGCTGCTGCGCCTCCCGATCGGCCGTGCCGCCGTCGCCCGAGGCCAGCGCCCGCGCCTCGAATCCGGTCGCGGCGACGGCGCGAACCAGGTCCGCGCCGCTCACGCCGCGCGCGACCTTCACCTGCGCACGCTCGGTGGCCAGATTGACGCTCGCCTGGCGCACGCCGGGCACTGCCGACAGCACGCGTTCGACGCGCCCGACGCACGAGGCGCAGCTCATGCCGCTGATGGCGAGTTCGATGTCGTCCTCGACGACGTGAAAGCCGGTGCGCTCGATCGCCTCGATGGCGGCGGGCAGGTCGGCCGCGCCGTCGAAGGAGATGTCGGCGCGCTCGGTCGCAAGGTTGACGCTGGCCGTGCCGACGCCCGGCACCGCCTTGAGCGCGCGCTCGACGCGGCCGACGCAGGACGCGCAGCTCATGCCGTCGATCGAAAGACTCACCGTCGAGACCGCGTCCGCGCTGCGATCTTGTGTTGCAGAAACCATGGTCTGCCTCCTGGATGGATGGTCCCGGCAGTAGCAACTGGGATCCGTACTTCAGTCTAAAGTTTCCAATGTTGGGAAGGTCAAG
>JBFGUQ010000181.1:0-5698 GCA_041565515.1 Rhodocyclaceae bacterium
ATGGGCTGCGACGCGGTCGACATCGGCAAGACCATCCACCCGCACCCGACCCTGGGCGAGACGGTGGGCATGGCCGCGGAAGTCGCCCACGGCAGTTGCACCGACCTGCCGCCGATGCGCAGGAAATAGGCACCCGCACCCGCGCCCGGGACGGTCGGGCGCCGCGGGGGAGCAGGGCGGCCGATGACTGGCCGCATCAAGCCCCTGGGGCAACTACAATGTGCGCAACACATGGTGACCCACGGACGGGCGGCGGAGATCTCCGCCGCCCGTCCGCGTCTCGATCCCGGCGCACAAGGAAAGCGGCATGCAGGATCGACAGAAGGGCTTGTTGCTCACCGCATTGGGCGTGCTGCTGATCTCACCGGACGCGCTGGTGCTGCGCTGGGTTTCGGCCGATGCGATGCAGATCCTCGTATGGCGCGGCGGGCTGATCGCGCTCGGACTCGCCGTCCTGCTGGTGGCGCGTTACCGACGCGGACTGCCGAGGAAGTTGCGCGGCGTCGGCTGGACGGGGCTCGGCTGCGCGCTTTGCTATGCAACGAGCAACATCTGTTTCGTGCAGGCGATGAACCTCGCCGGCGCCGCAAACACCTTGCTCATCTTCAGCGTATCGCCGCTGTTCGCGGGCTTTCTCGGCTGGATCTGGCTGGGGGAACGGCTGCCGCTTCGCACGGTGCTGGCGATCCTCGCCAGCCTGGTCGGCATCGCGCTGATCGTCTCCGACGAGACACCGGGGAGCAGCCTCGCAGGGAACCTCTTGGCGCTGGTGGCGGCGATCGCGCTCGCAAGCAACTTCACCCTCGCGCGCAGCAAGCCCTTGGTCGACATGAGTCCGGGCCTGCTGCTCGGCGCCGTGCTGGTGTCGATGATCGGCTACCTCGTCGGCGGCACGCCGCAGATTGCCGGCGAGAAGCTCTTCGCCCTGGTGCTGCTGTGCGCCTTGCTGCTGCCGATGGGATTCATGCTGATCCAGCTCGGCCCGCGCACGATCAGCGCCACCGAAGTGGGCCTCATGCTGCTGCTCGAGGTGATCATCGGCCCGCTCTGGGTATGGTTGCTGCTCGACGAGGAGCCGACCGAAACGGTCCTGCTCGGCGGCGCCATCGTCCTCTTCGCCCTGCTCGGCCACGCGCTGCTGGGCTGGCGCCAGACTGAACAGTCGCCGGGCTGAGCAATGGCCCGCCTGGCCTTGCAGCGCTGGCGCTGCGGACCTTGGGGCGGAAACGCCCGCGGCGCCCGACTGCCGGAGGGCAGTGGGCGCCGCGGGACTTCACGCGATCGGGAACGCTGGGGCTTGCGCCTCAGATCTTGGCCAGCGCCTGTTCCAGGTCGCTTACCAGGTCGTCGCCATTCTCTATGCCGGCCGAGTAGCGGATGAGGCTCTCCGGAATGCCGGCGTTGGCGCGCTCCTGCTCGGTCAGCTCGACGTGGCTGGTGGTGCGCGGCGGTCCGACGAGCGTGCCGACCGAACCCAGGCTGGCCGCCTTGTGGGCGTACTTGAGGTTCTCGAGCAGGGTCACCACGTTCTTGAAACCGCCCTTGAGCGAGAAGCTCAGCATGCCGCCGAAGCCGCGCATCTGCTTCCTGGCGATGTCGTGGTTGAGGTGCGTTTCCAGGCCGGGGTAGAAGACCTGGTCGACCTTCGGGTGCCGCGACAGGAAGCTGGCGACCTTCATCGCGTTTTCATTGTGGCGTGCAATGCGCAGCTCGAGCGTCTTCATGCCGCGCAGGATCATGTAGGCCGACTGCGGGTGCAGCGTGGCGCCGGTGATCTCGCGGTAGTGGAAGATCTGGTCGATCAGCTCCTTCTTGCCGACGGCCAGCCCGCCCATGACGTCCGAGTGACCGTTGAGGTACTTGGTGGCGCTGTAGACGACGATGTCGGCACCCAGGCTGATCGGGCGCTGATTGATCGGCGTGGCGAATGTGTTGTCGACCACGACGATGGCGCCGTTTTCGTGGGCCACTTTCGCCAGGCGCTCGATGTCGACGATCTTCAGCGTCGGGTTGGTCGGCGTCTCCAGGTAGAGCACCTTGCAGCCTTTCTTGACTTCGCGCTCGATGGCGTCGAAATCGCTGGTGTCGCACATGCACACGTCGACATTCATGCGCGGCAGGAACTTGATGAAGATCTTGTTCGAGCCGCCATAGGTGTCCTTGATCGCGACCACGCGATCGCCCGGCCCCAGCAGCGTGAACAGCGTGTTGCTGATCGCCGCCATGCCGGTGGAGAAGCTGGTGGCCTCTTCGCCGCCGTCCATGAGGCGGATCTTCTCTTCGAGCGGGCGCACCGTGGGGTTGGTGTTGCGCGAATAGATGTGGCCCTTCTTCTTGCCCATCCCTACCTGGTGCCACTCCTCCATGTCCTCGTAGCCGAAGGTGACGGAGTTGTAGACGGGCACGCAGATCGCGTTCTCGGCGAACAGGTGCTCCTCGCCGGCCCAGACCGATGCCGTTCCCGTGTTGGTGTCGAATTCATTCATTTCTGTTTCTCCTTGGTCGGAAGTGTGTGTCCCGGCCGGCGCGCATCGGCGCGGCGCGGGCGATGTTCAAATGGAAGTCGATCCGTGCTGCCTGGCCCGGACTCAGTCGACCACCTCGGCGACCACCGCGAGGGTGTCGCCGCAACTGATGAGGCCGGGGAAGTGCCGTGCCGCGAGGATGCCGCTGCGCCCGGCGCGGTATTCGATCGGTGCGCTGCCGGTGCGCGTCGCGTCATAGACGCGGCCGACGACATCGCCGGCATTCACCGGATCACCGAGATCGACGCACATCTCGAGCAGGCCGTCATGCGTCGAGGCGACGTAGCAGTCGCCGTCGGGCATGTCGAGCCTGATCGATCTGCGCGGCGAAACCTCGCCCTTGCAGATGCCGCAGTGGATGAGGAAGTCGCGCACGCCGCGCTCGGCGATGGCGATGCTCTTCGCGGTCGCCGAGCCGCCGCCGCCGAGCTCGGTCGACACGAACACCTTGCCGGCGTCTTCGGCCGCGGTGTCGAACATGCCGACGCTGTCCAGCTCGAGCATGCGCATCGAGTAGGGCGCGCCGAAGGCCTCCATTGCCGCCTGGCAACGCGCTTCCTGGGCCTTGTCGTCGAGCACGTGGATGGCCGCGAATGGCAGGAAGTCGAGCGTCTTGCCGCCGGAGTGGATGTCGAGCACGTAGTCGGCGCGTGGCAGCAGGTGGCGCTGGATGTAGTCGGCGATCTTCTCGGTGACGCTGCCGTCCGGCTTGCCGGGAAAGCTGCGGTTGAGGTTGCCGCGGTCGATCGGCGAGGTCCGCGTGCCGGCGCGGAACGCCGGGTAGTTCAGGAACGGCACGATGATCACGCAGCCCTGGAGCTCCTCGGGTTTCAGGCTGTTGCTGAGCTTTCGCAGCGCGACCGCGCCCTCGTATTCGTCGCCGTGATTGGCGCCGGTGAGCAGCGCGGTCGGCCCGTTGCCGTTGCGCACCACGGTGATCGGGATCATCACCGCGCCCCAGGCCGCGTCGTCGCGGGAGTAGGGCAGCTTGAGAAAGCCGTGGTGGACGCCGTCCCGATCGAAATCGATCGTCGGGCTGATCGGGGAGGGTTTCATTGCACTCACTCCTTGACGAAGAGTTTGCGCGGCGTGTTGCACAGGGTCTCGACGCCGGTGGGGGTGATGAGGATGCTCTCGGTGATCTCCAGGCCCCAGTCGTCCTGCCACAGGCCGGGCATGAAGTGGAAGGTCATGCCGGGCTCGAGCACGGTGCGGTCGCCGGGGCGCAGGCTCATCGTGCGCTCGCCCCAGTCGGGCGGATAACTCGCGCCGATGGGGTAGCCGCAGCGGCTGCTCTTGTCGATGCCGTAGCGCTTGAGCACGGCGAAGAAGGCGTTGGCGATGTCCTCGCAGGTGTTGCCCGGGCGGGCGGCAGCCAGGCCGGCCTCGATGCCTTCGACGATCGCCTTCTCGGCCTCGATGAAGTGCTTGGGCGGACGGCCCAGGTACACCGTGCGCGACTGCGGGCAGTGGTAGCGCCGGTAGCAGCCGGTGATCTCGAAGAAGGTGCCCGAGTCGGCCGGCATCGGCGAGTCGTCCCAGGTCAGGTGCGGCGCCGCGGCGTCCGCGCCGGTGGGCAGCATCGGCACGATCGACGGATAGTCGCCACCGTGGCCGTCGGCGCCCATGATCGCGGTGGCGTAGATCTGCGCCACCAGCTCGTTCTTGCGCATGCCCGGCTCGATCACCTCGACGATCTTCTCGTGCATCTTCTCGACGATGCGCGCGGCGATGCGCATGTAGGCGATCTCCTGCTCGGACTTGACCGCGCGCTGCCAGTTGACCAGGCCGTTGGCATCGACCCAGCTGGCCTGCGGCAGGTGCTTCTGCAGCGAGGCGAAGGCGGCGGCGCTGAAGTAGTAGTTGTCCATCTCCACGCCGATGCGCTTGTCCTGCCAGCCGCGCGCCGCGATGACCTCGGTCGACAGGTAGTCCATCGGGTGGCGCTCGGTCGACTGCACGTAGTGGTCGGGGTAGCCGATCATGTTTTCGCGCGCGAGCCAGGTGGTCAGCTTCGCGCCGTTGGTGTCCTGGCCGCGGCCGAACCACACCGGCTCGCCCTCGGTCCCGAGCAGCACGCACTGGTGCACATAGAAGGACCAGCCGTCGTAGCCGGTGAGCCAGTTCATGTTGGCCGGGTCGGTGACGATCAGCAGCTCGATGTCGCGCGCGGCCATCGCGGCGCGCACCTTGGCCAGGCGCGCGGCGTATTCAGCGCGTCCGAAAGGGAGTTGGATGACCTTGGGCATGGGTTCTCGGTGGCGTGCTTGCGTTCAGGATTCGAAGGCGGTGCCGCGGGCGTGGCGGACGGCACGCTCGTAGGCGAAGTTGGCGATGGCGGTGTCCTGGGCGCCGGTCCCGGTGAGGTCGCAGATCGTGACGTCGTCGGCGTGGGCACGGCCGGGACACTGGCCGGCGATCACCTGTCCGAGCTCGGGCATCACGGCGTCGGCGGCGATCACGCCGGCCTCGATCGCGTGATGCAGTTCGCCCAGCACGCGCACCTGGCTCAGGCGGTCGCAGACGTAGCGGGCGGCGGCGATCGCCGCGGGCGCGATCTCGTTCTTGTGCTCGGCGTCCGAGCCCATCGCGGTGACATGCAGGCCGGGATGCAGGTGGCGCGCCTCGATCAGGGGCTGGCGGCTGGGGGTCGTGGTGATGGCGATGTCGGCCTGCGCCATCGCGGCGTCGATGTCGGCGCAGGGGGTGATCGCGATGTTCAGCTGCTGGCCCATCTCCTCGGCGAAGCGCCGGGCCGCGGCCGCCTTCGGCGCCCACACGGTCGCGGACGTGATCGGACGTACCAGCGCGAGCGCCCGCAGCTGCAGCCGGGCCTGCTCGCCGGCGCCGAGGATTGCCGCGCGGTGGGCGTCGGGCCGCGCCAGCCAGCGCGCGGCGACTGCGCCGGCCGCGGCCGTGCGCACGGCGGTGAGATAGCCGTTGTCGAGCAGCAGGGCCTCGAGCACGCCGGTGCGCGCCGACCACAGCATCATCATGCCGTTGAGGCTGGGCAGGCCGAGCTTGGGGTTGTCGAAGAAGCCCGGGCTGACCTTGATCGCGAAGCTGTCGAGGCCGGGCAGGTAGGCGGTCTTGACGTCGACCTCGCCGTTGTTTGCGACGATATCCAGACGCAGGATCGGCGGCATGACCACGTCCGCGGTGGCGAGCAGGCG
>JBFGUQ010000182.1:0-5639 GCA_041565515.1 Rhodocyclaceae bacterium
GCAAGCGCCAGCCCGCCGAGGACGAAGAACAACACCCATCGAGCCGCATCGTCCGCATCCTGGCCACCGGCCAGGGCATCGAACTCGGCCTGGACCCAGCCGATCGTCCGCGCCGGGGAAGGCCCGGCTTCCTTCACATCCCCGACAGGGCGATCGGCCGCGGGAATGGAAACCGGCGTGGCCAGCACCGGCGCGACCACCGCCAGGCGATCGCCTCCCTCACCGAAGACCCGCGCGTACTCGGTACCGACGATCGACTCGCGCGTCACGACTGCGGGCTCGCCGTCGGCCGCGAGCATGGCACCCGACCGGTCGTAGACTGCCGCAGCCCGCACGCCGGGCTGCGCGCGAACGGAGCGCAGGAGCTCCTCGAGGCCGTGCGCACCCCCGGAAGAGATGCCGTACTCCGCCGCATGCGCAAACATCGCGGTCATCGCCAGGCCACGGCCGGGCGATTCGACCATGGCGGGACGGGTGGCATGGATCCAGTAGGTGATGACCGCCGCTGCCGCGAGCAGGGCAAGCGGCGCGAGAAGCGCCAGGAGCAGGCGCCGGGTCAGCGAGAGCGAGGCCGCCCGCGGCTTCGCCGGCGCGTGTCCGCGGGTGGCGGGGTCCGGGTCGAACCTGTGGGCTCGCGGATCGGCCGCCAAGGGCATGGCTCAGCATCCGCCCGGTGCGCGCAACAACGCGCAACGCTCGTGCAGGCCACGCGGCCGGCGCGGCTGCGGCCGAGCTGCACCGCGCACGACGGCGCGCGCGCACCGGGTCGAGGTCACGGTATCAGCCCGCGCACAATCTTCAGCCCTTCGCCCAGAGGCCGGCCCTGGCCAGTTTGGCGCGCGGTGCTACGCCGCCTTGCGCGCGGAGTTGGCGGCCTTGCGGCGGACCGACCCGGCCGCCGGCTCCAGTGCGGTCATGGTCGCCGCAAGGTTCGACTCGCTGACTTCACGGCTGGTGTTGAGCATCCTTTCGAAGGCTTCGCCGGCGGTGCGCAAGTTCGCGCTCATCATTTCGGCGAAGTCGGCGCCATCGAAGCGGTCTGCGCTGAACACGCTGGCGAACTGCTCGGCCGCCTCGTCCATGACTTCCCTCATGCGTTGCGTGCTCTGCCGCACGATCTCGGCCTGGGTGTTGATGCAGAGCTCGTTCATGTCGCGGAAATACTCGGTCGAACGCTCGAGCCGCTGCGCCTGCGCGCTCACTTGCGCATCGAAGTCGAGGACGTTGGCCGACTCGGCACCGGCGCCGGAAAAGGTACGAACGAAGTCGCCATTGAGCGCCACCATCTGCTGCGTTGCCCGCAGGGAAAGGTCGAAAATCGACTTGAAAGCCTCGCCATTGTCGCTGGCGGCCTGGGTAAACTTCTGCATGTAATCGATCGTGTTCATCATGGTCCTTCCTCGAGTTGCGTTGAAAACTGGGATGACCGGTGCGCCGATACGATCCAGGGATGGTTTCGCATCTTCGACCGGGAGACGTTGGCGTCGCGGCAACGGCGACGCCGCTGGAGCGGGACTTGCAGCGCCCGAACGACATCGCCGGCTCCTACCGGCGGTGTCCGCGCACTAGCCGCCGTGCCTGCTCAGCAGGATGCGCCGCAATGGAGGACGGGCATGGTGTTCCGCCGCAACTGCGGCAGGAGCGAGCATCCGCCGGAAAGACGGCTCGGCTCGCCGCGCTCCGCCCGGATCGGCTTGAGATGACCCGGGCGCGGGATCGCCTCCGCCTCCAGCAGCCCCAGTGCGCGCGCGCTGGTTGCCATCAGGCGGGCGACAGCCTCGCTCGTGAACGGGCCGAAGGCCCGCGGCGCCGTCAGGTCACGGCCTCTTTTCCGCCGACCCAGGCGAACCTCGGGCAGGACGAAGTAGTAACCCGGGGACAGGCACTGGGCCTTGTCGATGGCTGCCGAACCGGCACAGCACCCATCGGCGCGCTGCTCCGACGGTATCCAGACGATCTCGTTGCGTGGCTGCAAGGTATCTCCTCCTCCGGCAACCTGTGTCGATGACCGGCGAGCTACTCTGTCTCGTCTCGGTCGTGGCTGAAGCAATTTCTGCGGCTCATGCTCACCGGGCTTGTCGTCCTGGTCGCCGCGGACAGTTTCCGGGCGAAGGCCAGGCGGTGCCCCGATGGCATGAATCGACCATGATTCTCCGCTCCCCGTCGTCAGTTGTCTGTCGGCAGGGCATCCCCGATGCGTCGGAAATCCACCCCGTGCAGGTAGGATTTCTCCTACAGCAAAGCGACGGGAATTGGTGTAGTAAAGGGGGGCGAAATACATCGATTGGCTGGCCAATGTGCAGTTTGAATGAGGGGTTCGCTCGTGGACAAGCAGCAGGCTGACGACGCGCAGGAGACCGAGCGCGCGCGGGCACAGATTGGCTTGGTCGGCAGCGCCGGGCCTCAAGACGTTTGGCCGGCGGCCGCGCTGCGGCCACCATCGGCCGACGCACTCGTGCATGAGCTCAGGGCTCATGAACTCGAACTGGAAACGCAGAATGCGCTCCTGCGCGCGACCCAGCTCGAACTCGAGCAGGCGCGCGACCGCTACCTCGACCTGTTCGAGTCTGCGCCCGTCGGCTACCTCACATTGACGCGGCAAGCGACGATCGCGGAGGTCAACCTGACCGCTGGTGCGCTCCTCGGGATCGATCGCGATCGCATGCGCGATCGCCACTTTGCAAACTTCGTCCAGCCCGAGGACCGAAACCTCTGGCACCGCTTCTTCGCGTCACTCATTGAAACTCGTCAAAGGCAGGGGGTGGAACTGCGCCTGGTCGGCGGCAGCGGGCTCGCCCTCGATATCCGGCTGGACGGCATCGCCCTGTACTCCGCCGACCATTGTGACGTGGTGCGCATCACCTTGAAGGACATCTCGGCGCGGAAACGACTGGAAGCGATGCTCGCCGTACAGAAGGCCGAGACCGAGGCCCGCGCAAGAGCCCTGGCAGCGGCCGAGCGCTTCGCTCGCGCGACGATCGACGCCCTGCCTTACCGCCTTTGCGTGCTCGACGAACATGGCCGCATCGTCGCCACCAACAAGATGTGGCGCGAATCGGTCGAGGCCCCCGCCTGCCCGGACACGCGACCCGCGGCCTGTGCAGCCTGCCTGGCGGTGCCCTGTGCAATGCCCTGCTGGCCGGCGGAGACGGCCGTGGTTGTCGACCGTGCGGTCGACGAGCTGCTGGCTGGCACGCGGCAGGAGTTCGCGCTCGAATACGAATGCCGCAGCGACGCCGGCGCCCGCTGGTTCGAGATGCAGGTGTCGCGCTTTCCCTGCGAAGGTCCTGTCCGCCTGGTCGTGTTGCACGAAGACATCACCGAGCGCAAGCGGGCGGTGCGCGCGGAGCAGGCGAGCGCGGCGCGCCTCAAACGACTGGGCTTGCACCTGGAGACGCTGCGGGAGGAGCAAGGCGCGATGATCGCGCGGGAGTTGCACGACGAGCTCGGCGCGACGCTGACCATGCTCAAGCTCGGCGTGGCGACCCTGGGGGACGAGCTTGCCCGGACGGATCCAGTCAAGGCGCGATTCGGCGAGATCCTCAGCGCTGTCGATTCGGCGCTGCAGGTCGTCAAGCGCGTCTCCAGCAACCTGCGACCGGCCACCCTGGACACGCTCGGCCTCGTTGCGACGATCAGATCGTACGCCGACCAGTTCTCGCGCAGCACCGGCATCGCAACCGCGCTGCGACTTCCCGACTACGTTCGCCTGTCCAAGGTCGGGGCCACGACGGTCTTTCGCATCGTGCAGGAGGGCCTGACAAACGTCGCCCGCCATGCCGGCGCCGACAGGGTGACGATCAGCGCGCGCAAGTGCATGGCCGCCAGCGGCGACGGCGGCGTGCTGATCGTCAGGCTGCGCGACAATGGCGCGGGCATCGCCGAGGGCGAGCAGTCGAGGCAGGATGCGTTCGGCCTCATCGGCATGCACGAGCGTGCGCAGCATCTCGGCGGCTCGCTGGCGATCCGCAGTCGCCCCGGAGAGGGAACGCGCCTGACGCTGCGCATCCCGCTGGACGAGCGCAGCGGAGGGCACTGAAATGCCGCGGACGGGCTCGGTGGGCGTACTGGTTGCCGACGACCATTCGGTGGTGCGGACGGGCCTGCGGCAGTTTCTGGCATCGACCGAGGATCTTCGCGTCTGCGCCGAAGCCAGCACCGGCGACGAGGTGCTCGAGCAGGTGCGACAGGCTGGTTGCGATGTCGTCCTGCTGGACATCAGCCTGCCCGATCTCAACGGCCTCGAAGTGCTCAAGCGGATCAAGCGCGAGCGGCCGGATCTGCCGGTGCTGATCTTCAGCATGTTCGCCGAGGACGAGTTCGCCCTGCCCGCGCTCAAGGCCGGCGCCTCGGGCTACCTGAGCAAGGACAGCCCGCCGGCGCAGATCCTTGCGGCCCTGCGCACGGTCGTCGGCGGAACCCGATATGTCAGCCCGAAGATGGCGGAGCAACTGCTGTCGGGGGCCCTGGCGCCGGGCACGAGCCGACCGCACGAAGCCCTTTCCGTTCGCGAGATGGAAGTCCTGCTGCGGCTGAGCAAGGGCATGTCGCTGACCAAGATCGGCGAGGATCTACATCTGAGCGTCAAGACCATCAGCACCTATCGCACGCGCATCCTCGAGAAGATGAACATGGAGTCGAACGCCGAGATCGCCCGCTACGTGCTGCAGCACAAGCTCGGCTGATATCGGCTGGGGCCGCGTCAGCGCGTCAGCACGATCGGGCAATCGACCTCGTCGAGCACGCGACACATGTCGGCGTGGGTCAGGAATCGCTCGCGATCGGGCAGCACCAGGCAGGCGGGGCGCTCGCGCCGGGCTGCCCTGATCAGGTTCGCGCCGTCGACGCACCGCAACCACTGGCATCGTGCGTCGACGCCGCGCCCTGCCGACGCCGTCCTCGCGTTGGCGCAGGCTGTTCGGTAGGCGTCCTCGTCCTCCGCCTCGATCAGCAGCACCAGGTCGACGCCCGTCACCCGTGCCAAGCGCGCCCCGGCTTCGAGGCTTGCGGCCGAGGCCGGCAGGTTTCCGAACAGCACCATTACCGGCCCGGCCGAAGTGCGCGCCGGGCCGGCCGTGTGCCGGTAGGTTGCACGGGCGAGCGCCACGGCGCTGGTGGTGGTACCCCTGCCCAGCACCAGCAAGTCACAGGCGGCGGCCTGCATGCTCACTTCGGCCGACACCTTGCCCCGCGCCACCTGGAAGGACCAGCGCAACCGCAGTTGCGCCGCGGCCGCCGCCAGGCGCCGCTGCATGAGTTCGGCCTCGCGGCGCCAGGCGCGCTCCATCTCGACCGCGGACAAGGGTCGCAGCTCGCCCGAGAACAGGCTGAATTCGCGCACGGAGGGCAGGCCCGCGAGGCGTTGCAGGTTGACGTCCTCCACGAACAGCCCGGCCAGTTCCGCATCGAGTTCGGCGGCGAGCGCCCCCGCGGTCGACAGCGCGGCGAAGCCGCGTGCCGACTCGTCGAGTGCAACCAGGATCCTGCGCACGGCAACCGGGTCATGCATCGCCGTGCTCGCGACCGTCGCCGGGACGATGCCCGGCCTTGCCCGAAAACGCCCGGCGCAGCTCGCCCAGATGCTTCAGCCGGTCGGCAACGCGCTTCGCCAGGCAGCCCTCTGGCAGCTTGCCGTCGGC
>JBFGUQ010000183.1:0-5637 GCA_041565515.1 Rhodocyclaceae bacterium
ACGACATCGGCCTCGACCTCAGGCGCGACGCGCAGGGCCAGGTCGGCTTTCGCGTGCTGGTCGGCGGCGGCCTCGGGCGCACACCGATCATCGGCGAGGAGATCGCGAGCTTCGTGCCGTGGCAGCACATCCTGAGCTACTGCGAGGCGATCCTGCGCGTCTACAACCTGCACGGGCGCCGCGACAATGCCTACAAGGCGCGCATCAAGATCCTGGTCAAGGCGCTCGGCATCGAGGCTTTCCGCGCGCAGGTGGAGGAGGAGTTCGCCCACCTGAAGGACGGCCCGGCGACGCTGACGGTCGACGAGGTCCATCGCGTGTCCGACCACTTCGACGATCCGCACTACGCGACGCTGCCCGCCGAGGACGCCGGCTACCTCGCCCGCCTCGGCGACAACAAGCCCTTCGCCGCCTGGGCAAAGCGCAACGTGCGCGCCCACAAGCGCCCCGGCTATGCCAGCGTGGTGCTGTCGCTGAAGAAGTCCGGTGTCGCGCCGGGCGACATCACCGCCGATCAGTTCGACCTCGTCGCCGATCTTGCCGACCGCTACAGCTTCGGCGAGGCCCGCGTCACCCACGAGCAGAACCTCGTGCTCGCCGACGTGCGCCAGGGCGACCTGTTCGAGGTCTGGCAGAGCGCCCGTGACGCCGGCCTGGCGACGCCGAACATCGGCTTGCTGACCGACATGATCTGCTGCCCGGGCGGGGATTTCTGTGCGCTCGCCAATGCCAAGTCGATTCCGATCGCGGAGGCGATCCAGACGCGCTTCGACGACCTCGACTACCTGCACGACATCGGCGAGATCGAGATCAACATCTCCGGCTGCATGAATGCCTGCGGTCATCACCATGTCGGCCACATCGGCGTGCTCGGCGTCGATAAGAACGGCGAGGAGTGGTACCAGGTGTCCGTCGGCGGCGACCAGGGCAACGACACCTCGCTCGGCAAGGTCATCGGCCCGTCCTTCGCGGCGGCCGACATGCCCGACGTGATCGCCGCGCTGATCAAGACCTACATCGACTCCCGTCACGAAGACGAGCGCTTTATCGACACCGTTCGCCGCATCGGCCTCGAGCCGTTCAAGACCCGCGTCTATGGCGATCGCAATGCACGACTGGAACAAAGGAAGGTGGCCAATGGCTGAGATCATCAAGAACGGGCGCGTCGTCGCCGACGACTGGCAGGTGCTGCGCCTGAGCGAGAAGGACGACCCCGCTGCGGTCGAGGTGCAGGCCGGCCGGGCCATCGTGCCGCTGGCGGTATGGCAGGCGCAACGCCCGCAACTGCTGGCCCGCGCCGAAGCCGGCGTGCTGGGCGTGTGGCTGGCCAGTGACGAGGACCCGGCCGAGCTGGCCGACGACGTGCTCACGTTGCAGCTGATCGCCGTGGACTTCCCGAAGTTCACCGATGGCCGGGGCTATTCGATCGCGACCCTGCTGCGCGTCCGCCACGGCTATGCCGGCGAACTGCGCTCGATCGGCGAGGTCCTGCGCGACCAGTTCTTCTTCATGGTGCGCTGCGGCTTCAGCTCGATGCAGCCGCGCGAGGGCCGCTACACCCGCGCGCAACTCGAGGCCGCGCTCGCCAGCCTCAACGACTTCGCCCAGCCCTACCAGGGCGCGGTCGATCGTCCCCAACCGCTTTTCCGCCGCGCAGCGCGCGGCGCCGCGCCCGGGACGCTGGCGGCATGAACGCGACCGTGTCCCTGCTGCGCCCGGCGCCCGCCAACCCGGCGACCCACCCCGAACTGACGCCGACCCTGCGCGCCAGCGTGGCGGCCAAGTCGGTTGCGGCGCTGGAATTCCTGCGTGCGGCCTTGGCCGAGTTCGGCACCGCGGGCGAGCTCACCTTCGCCAACAGCCTCGGTGCCGAGGACATGGTGCTGACCGACCTGATCCTCGGCAACAAGCTGCCGGTCGAGATCTTCTCGCTCGACACCGGCCGCCTGCCGGCCGAGACCTATGCGCTGATCGGCGAGGTCGAGAAGCACTATGGCGCCAAGCTCAAGGTGTTCTTCCCCGAGTCGTCGGCGGTCGAGGCCTATGTGCGCAGCAATGGCATCAACGCCTTCTACGACTCGGTGGAGATGCGCAAGGCGTGCTGCCAGGTGCGCAAGGTGGAGCCGCTGCGCCGCGCGCTCGCCGGCAAGAAGGCCTGGATCACCGGCCTGCGCGCCGCGCAGTCCACCACCCGCACCGGCCTCCCGCTGCGCGAGTTCGACGCCGGCAACGGCCTGGAGAAGCTCAACCCCTTGTCCGACTGGACCGAAGCCGAGGTGTGGGCCTACATCCGCCTCAACGAGGTGCCATTCAACGCGCTGCACGACCAGTTCTACCCCAGCATCGGTTGCGCGCCGTGCACGCGCGCGATCGCGCTCGGCGAAGACGTGCGCGCAGGCCGCTGGTGGTGGGAGGACCCCGCCTCCAAGGAGTGCGGCCTTCACGTCAAGGAGGGCTGAGACATGAGTTCGATCCATCAGGGCGCCGCTCAGGCGAGCGCCATCGCGATCCTGCAACGCCGCTTGAGCGCCCTTGGCGCCGGCCTGCGTGCCGCGCTGCGCGCCTTGCGCAGCAGCCACGCTGCAACACCAACGAAACGGTAGAAGAATATGTCGTCTCTGACCAAACAGACCCTGTCTCACCTCGACTGGCTCGAGGCCGAGGCGATCCACATCCTGCGCGAAGTCGCCGGCCAGTGCGCCAATCCGGTGCTGCTGTTCTCCGGCGGCAAGGACTCCATCTGCCTGCTTCGCCTGGCGGAGAAGGCCTTCCGCCCGGGGCGCTTTCCGTTTCCGCTGATGCACATCGACACCGGCCACAACTACAGGGAAGTGACCGATTTCCGCGACAGGCGCGCCGAGGAGCTGGGCGAGCGCCTGATCGTGCGCTCGGTGGAGAGCTCGATCACGCTCGGCACCGTGGTGCTGTCGCACCCGGGCGAGTCGCGCAACAAGCACCAGTCGGTAACCCTTCTGGAGGCCATCGAGGAGCACGGCTTCGACGCCTGCATCGGCGGCGCGCGGCGCGACGAGGAGAAGGCGCGGGCGAAGGAGCGGATCATGAGCTTCCGCGACGAGTTCGGCCAATGGGATCCGAAGAACCAGCGCCCGGAGCTGTGGAATCTGTACAACGCGCGCTCGCTCAAGGGCGAGAACATCCGCGCCTTCCCGATCTCGAACTGGACCGAGCTCGACGTCTGGCAATACATCCAGCGCGAGCAGCTGGAGTTGCCGTCGATCTATTTCGCCCACACCCGCCCGGTGGTGCGCAAGCTCGGTCTGCTGCAGCCGGTCACCGAGCTGACGCCGGCGAAGGACGGCGATTTCGTCGAGGAACTGCTCGTGCGCTTCCGCACCGTCGGCGACATCACCTGCACGGCGCCGGTTGAATCCGATGCCGACACGGTTGAGAAGATCCTCGCCGAGACCGCAACCACGACCATCACCGAGCGCGGAGCGACGCGAATGGACGACCAGACCTCCGAGGCTTCGATGGAGCAGCGCAAGAAGGAAGGGTATTTCTGAAACGCTGGGGCTTGGTTTTTTTGGGTGGTGAAACCGGCCGGGACCGGAGCGTGCGTCCTTTGCGACGGAATTCGTCGTGGTTTCTAGGCTGCAAGGGCTGGAGCTTGTTCGGCGCGGGGTGCGCAGGGTATTTGCTCCGAGGGCCGCAGCCCGCAGAAGGAATAGCCCGGGCGCCCCTGGCGGATCGCAGGCACTGGCAATTCAGTTCAATCCCGCGCGAGCCAAGCTGAAACCACAGAAAACGAACTACAGAAAGATCGAAGGAACCATGACAATGTCCGCACCCGAACAACTGCCCGAAATCGACAACGGCCTGCTGCGCTTTCTCACCTGCGGCAGCGTAGACGACGGCAAGAGCACCCTGATTGGCCGCCTGCTGTTCGACACCAAGGCGATCCTGGCCGACACCCTCAACGCCATCGAGAAGACCTCCGCCCGCCGCGGCATGGGCGCGGTGGATCTGTCGCTGCTCACCGACGGCCTGCAGGCCGAGCGCGAGCAGGGCATCACCATCGACGTCGCCTACCGCTACTTCTCCACCGGGCGGCGCAAGTACATCATCGCCGACGCCCCCGGCCACGAGCAGTACACCCGCAACATGGTCACGGCGGCCTCGACCGCCAACCTCGCCATCATCCTCGTCGATGCGCGCAAGGGCGTGCTGACCCAGACGCGGCGCCACTCCTACCTCGCCAGCCTGGTCGGCATTCCGCACCTGCTCGTCGCGGTCAACAAGATGGACCTCGTCGGCTACGACCAGGCCGTGTTCGAGCGCATCAAGGCCGACTACCTCGCCTTTGCCGACAAGCTCGGCATCAAGGACGTGCGCTTCATTCCGATCTCTGCCCTGGTGGGCGACATGATCGTCGATCGCGGCAGCCGCCTGGGCTGGTACGACGGCCCGACCCTGCTCGACATCCTCGAGAACACGCCCGCGGCGCACACGGAAGAGGCCGAGGACTTCCGCTTCCCGGTGCAGTACGTCTGCCGCCCGCAGGACGCTGCCAATCCCGCGCTGCACGACTACCGAGGCTTCATGGGCCGCGTCGAGTCCGGCCGCATCGCCGTCGGCGACGCCGTCACCGTGCTGCCCAGCGGCAAGACCAGCCGGGTGAAGGCGATCGAGATCGGCGGCGTCCCGTTCGAGCGCGCCATCCACGAGCAGTCGGTGGCCCTGCTGCTCGAGGACGAGATCGACATCTCGCGCGGCGACCTCATCGTCAAGTCGTCGGAGGCGCCGGCGCCTGTCAAGCAGATCGACGCCACCGTCTGCTGGCTGGCCGAGACGCCACTGCAGCCGGCGCGCACCTACCTGGTGCGGCACACCACGCGCGAAGTCAAGGCCAAGGTCACGCGCATCGACTACCGCCTCGACGTGAACACGCTCGAGCATGACCCGATCACCACGCTGAGCATGAACGACATCGCCCACGTCACCCTCAAGCTCGCGCAGCCGATCGTGGCCGACCGCTACGCCGACAACCGTGCGACCGGCGCCTTCATCATCATCGACGAGAGCACCAACAACACCGTCGGCGCCGGCATGATCGGCTGAGCCACCGATCGACGCTGGCCGGGCCCGCCGTTCTTGGCGTGCAGGCCCGGCGGCGCCGATAATGCGGCCTTGCCGTCCGGAACCGCTGCCTTGTCCGAACACTCCGCACCCGACACCGCCCGCACCCGCCTCGACAAGTGGTTGTGGGCGGCGCGCTTCTTCAAGCATCGCACGGCCGCCACCGAAGCGGTCGACGGCGGCAAGGTCAAGCTCAACGGCGCCTCGGTCAAGCCCGCGCGCGAGGTCAAGGCGGGTGACCGGGTCGAGGTCACGATCGGCGAAGAGGTGCGCAGCCTCACGGTGCGGGCGATCGCCGACAAGCGCGGACCGGCGAGCGTGGCACAGCAGCTCTACGAGGAAAGCGCCGACAGCATCGCCCGGCGCGAGGCCGCGCGCGAGACGCGCAAGCTCGCCGCCACCCCGGGCGCCGACCTGCATGGCCGACCGACCAAGCGCGACCGCCGACACATACGCCGCTTCACCGGGGAGTAGCTGCGGCCGGACGCCGGCCGAACTTCTCATGACATACGGACTCCCAAGTGAGGAGCGCGTCAGCAC